>JANMGF010000837.1:0-4981 GCA_031374535.1 Polyangium sp. (in: bacteria) | reverse complement strand
CCGTCGTTGGGCGGAGGATGTCGGTCCAGAGCTGCAGGAGCTTGCCCGTCTCCCACGCCGTCTCGGACTCGGGCAGGAGGTGGATCTTGTTCTCCTCGGCGAGCAGGAGGTACGTCTTGAGGTCGTTGTACTCCTCGAGGTACTTCGCGCCGGACGCCGCGCCGAGGCGATCCTCGAGGCGCTGTCGCGCCGGCTTGACGAAGCCCTCGCGCAGCGACGCGATGTACTGATCCTTCGTCGGCTCGAAGAGTTTGTCACCCTGGTACATGCCCCAGCGGTAACTGACGGGCGCGCCCTCCTCGCGGTACATGTCGAGGAGCTGGGCGTGCGCGCGCAGGTTGTCGAGCTTCTCGACCTTGTCGAGGGGCGAGGTGCCGTCGGTCCACTTCACGCTCGCCGCTTCGTCCGAGATACGGGACGTCTGGGCGACGAGGCCGCGGTTGTTGATGAACGAGAGCACGGACGGGACGAGCAGGAGGAGGGCGAGCAAGGCCGCCGCGAAGGCCGCCGCGAAGCGCTGGAACCTCTGCTTCCGGACCTCGGCCGCGGTGCGCGCCGCGATGTCCTGGTCCGGGAAGATGACGTTCATGAAGACGTCACGGAGGAAGTAACTCTTCGCCTCCGTCGAGCCGTCCGTCGACGCCTCGTCCGCCACGGCAGGCCGCAGGCCGAACGCGCTCATCATGCTGCCGAGGACGCGATCGAGGGGTTTGCCCTCCTGCACGCCGCTCGTCATGTAGAAGCCGCGCATGATCGGCGTCGCGAGCCCAGGCGTCTTCGACGGCTGGAACGCGACGTTCAAGAACTGCGACATGTTGTGCTTGATCGCCGCGAACTCGAGCGGGAACTGGAAGACCTTCTCCTTGGTCCCACGGCTCCGCTCGGTGACCATGCGCCGGAGCGCGCGGTCGTGCACACGCTCGACCATCAGGTCGAACTCGGCGTCGAAGATCTTGCCGGGCTCGCTCTTGTTCGCGTCGAGCTTGACGGTCGCGCCGAAGCCCTGGCCGCGCTCGCTCTTCTTGAGGTCGCCGAAGAACTCGACGAAGCCCGAGACGAGATCCACCTTCGTGAACATCACGTAGACGGGCAGGACCATCTTCAAGGTCGACTGCATCTCGTCGATACGCGCGCGAACCTTCTTGGCGATCGACTCGACCTGCTCCTCCGTCGCGTCGACGAGCTCCGAGACGCTGACAGCACACACGATGCCGTTCACCGGCTTCTCGGGGCGGTACTTGAGGAGCTGCTCGAGGAAGGACATCCACTCGTCGTGGTCGTCGGCCTCGGTCGTGTAGCGGCCCGCGGTGTCGAGGAGGATCGCCTCGTTCGTGAACCACCAGTCGCAGTTGCGCGTCCCGCCGACGCCGCGGACGCCGCCGCCCGCCGGATCGAGGTACGGGAACACGAGGCCGGAGTGGCGGAGCGCGGTGGTTTTACCGGCGCCGGGCGGGCCGACCATCACGTACCAGGGCAGCGAGTAAAGCGCGTTCGAGCCGCCCCCGATCTTCGAGGACTTCAGCGCGTTGATGCCCTCCTGGAGCTGACGGTGCAGCTCCTGGATCTCGGCGCGCCGCTCGGGCTTCGCGTTGAGCGCTTGCTCCTGGGCCTGCTGCGCGATCGCCTTCTCCAGCGCGCGCGCCGCACGCGCCGCCCGGATCCGTCGATACACGACGAGACCCACCAACCCGAGGACCACGACGGCCGTGATGGCGATCGGGACCCACGTCGGGAACACCTCGGCGCTCGGCCCCGGGCCGGTTGGCCGCAGGATGAACCACACGCCCCAGACAAGGGCGAGGAACAGAGCGCTCAGGATCCACAGCCACATGGAACGTCTCCCTCGGTCCGGAGCTTCTCCCCCGGGACTCTACTTGCCGCCGCCGAGCAGCTTCTTGATTGCTTCGGCAGTCGAGTCGGCGTTGGAGCCGATGATGAGCCAAAGGATGAAGATCACGATCAACGCCAGGATCAGAAACCCGATGGCGATGAAGAGGTACGGCAACTCCCGGCGAACGGCACCGCCGCCGCCGTCCTTGCGTTCCGCGTTCGGCGCGAGCTGATCACCCCCGCCCTCCGCGAGCGCGACATAGTTGCCGAGCCCCTCCACCACCGCCTGGAGACCTTCCTGGTGTCGCAGACGATATTTCCCCTGAAAGCCAAGGGCCAAACAGAGGAAGTAGATTTGCGCGACATGCGCGCGGTTGCGCTGGCCGTGCAGGTTGTCCAGGTTCGCGAAGAACTGGTCGCCGGCCGTGTTGAGCTGGAAAAACTGAAGCTGCAGCGGGTTCGAGAGCCACTGCGTCTTGCCCGGCCAGCTCGAGTGGTAGATGACCTCGTCGGCGAAGGCGGCGAGCGCGAACTTCGCGTCGATCATGTCCTGCTCGGGGATCCGAGCCTCGCGGCCGTTCTGCATCATCGTGTCGAAGAGCTGCAGGACGCGGCGCTGAAGGATGTCCGGCGCAGGAAGATCCCGAGAGTTCCTGAGCTGCAAGATCAGCGACAGGACATCCGAGCAGACCCAATACATCGACTGCGACTGGCTCATGCGCTCCCCGTGATCTCAAAAGCCGTGCGCTTCATCACTTGCCGCCTTGCACCGCGATGAGCCGAAGATCGACCTTCTGCGGATCAATCGGCTGGTAGATGGCGATCGTGCCAGAGCCGAGAATATCGTTCCAGTAATCGCCAGCTTGATCGACGCGCAGGTAGATGACGCCCGGCTTGACCGGGATCGCGCCCGGGGGCCGGTACTCGACCGCGACCCGAACGCCCGGCATGGCAGCGTTCAGGATGTAACCGATCTGCGTCCACGACCCCATCTTGAGCAGGCGCGGCAAACGCTCGCGCAGCGTCGCCTCGTCGGCGCCCTTCGCCTCGAGGAAAAGCTCGTGCGTGCGCGGCAGCTTCGGATCCTCGAACTTGCCGAGGTACATGCCGTCCTCGCGCTTCTCGAGCGGCACGACGGTGTAGTTCTCCGCGAGCACACCCGCGACGAGCGTGAGCGCGCGATCGAAGAGCGGCTCGAAGACGCCCTCGAGATCGAGGTAGTTGAACTTCGGGATCGCCGTCGGATCCCCGTCGGCGGCGAACGTGCAGAGCTCACCGATGAGCGAGCCGATGAGGATGTAACAATCCTCGGGGTGCGCGTTGCCGTGGTCGACCATGTGCGAGACGGCCGGGATGAAGGCGTTCAGCGTGTGGAGCATCCAGAACTTCGCCGTGTCGGAGAACTGGAAGTCGACCGACGCCGCCGTGCGGAGCCTACGCCCCTCGGCGAGCGACTTCTGCTTGCCCACCATCGCCGAAAGGATGCGGCGCATCCCCGCCATGATGTGGTCGGAGCTGCCGATGTGCGGGATCGGCGGGATGAAGCTCTTCTTCAGGACAATCGCGCCCGTTCGATCACGCACGAGCTGCGCGATGCGCACGGTCTGGTACGCGTCGCGCGGCTCGGTGCCGAAGAGGATGCGCAGGTTGTAACGAGCCCACACGACGGAGGTGTCGTTGCGACCCGTGGTCAAGTCCGGCACCGTCGTCGTCGCCGCGACGAAACGCGTTGCAGGGCTCGCCTTCGAAGGATCGAGCGCCACGTTCGGGTGCGTGTCGCGCACGTTCGGGATCGCCACGAAGACGTCGAGCGCCTCGAGCGCCGCAGGGAACACGCCCTCGAGTGGCCTCGCCTCGACCACGTCCTCGCCGCGATCGCCGATGAAAAACGGCGTGCCGTCGGGGAAGAAGCCGTGGCACTTGACGAGCTTGAGTTGCCCCGCGGAGAGCGCGCGCTCGTCGAACTGCACGCCCGTCACGCCCCAGGGGTAACTCAAGAGCGCGTTGGTGCGCGCTTGGATCAGCGCCTCGTGGTACTGGTCCCCTTGCTGAAGATGCTGAGGGGTCATGAAGAGCCCCTCGGTCCAGACGGGCTTGCGCGGGTGGATCATATCGCCTGGTCAGTCTTATCAGAACTCGCTGCTCGGCCCTAGGGGGCCGGGGCAGCGGCCTTCGGCGGAGCGTTGCCGCCCGACGCCTTGGGAAGGTTGACCCTGCGGACCGATGTCGCGTTCGGGAACATCGATTCGTCGAACTCGCTGCCGTTGTCGATCTTCGTGGTTTCGATGAAAAACGCCGTCTTCGGGTCGGCCTGGGCACCGGCGTCGCTCTCACGGCCGCCGCATTGGGCCTCGCCGGGCATCAAGGGGAAGGCGTAAAACGTCTTCCAGCTCTGTCCCTTGGGGCTGTGGAAGAGGGCGACGCCCCCGAGCGTGCTGGCCTCCTTGGCGCGCTCGAACTTCACCTCCACGAGATCGTTCGGGAAAACGCTGACCTCGTCCACCTTGACGATGTCGTCGGCGAGGACCTCCTTGTCGGACAGGAGGACCTCGTCGTAGGTCGCGTTTTGCATCCGCATCTCGTCCTTGAGCTGGTAGAGGCGGACGACGACGGGACGCGGGTTCTGCGTCTCGTTGGGGTTGATGTTGTCCGCCGCGTAGATGCGGAGCGTGACGATCTGCACGTCGCACGGCTTCGCCGCGGCAGGCGGCGGGGCCCCAGAGCCACAACCGATCACGGCGACCGAGGAGAGGGCAGCGCCGAGCCCGAGCCCAACGAAGGAGAGGAAGGCGAGGCCGAGGGCCGCGCGCTTGCGTTTCCGGAAGGTGTGGGACGCTAAGGCCGCCATGGCCATCCTTTCTATCGGAAGGCGCGGCAGGTGGCCTAGATTTTTGGACGGATCGCGAGCCGGGCGGGGGGATGGTCACAGCGTCGCGCCGGGGCGTTACCCGGACCCCACCAGGGGTTATCCACCCCTGGACCCGGACCAGGCACGGCCTGGACCGAGGCATGAACTGCGCAACGCGCAGTTCATCCAACGGGCCCCTTCAAGACCAGCGAGGGTGTTGCCAGCCAAGCCCGCCGCGTCGACGTCTCGGCTGGCGACGTCCTCCCTGTCGAAAGCGCGCTTGCGCGCTTTCGCCTTCGGTCC
>JANMGF010000812.1:0-3711 GCA_031374535.1 Polyangium sp. (in: bacteria) | reverse complement strand
CACCACGCCGCCGCCGAAGGCAACCTCCGCGTCCTTCGCCGCCTCGGCGCCTTCGATTCCAGCTGGAATGGCACCTTGCTCGGCTTCACGGCCACCACCACCCGCGGCGACGGAAAGGGCCTCGACGCGGTCTTCGAGCGCATCGTTTATACGAAGACCTTGCCGGAGCTCATCGAGCAAGGTTATCTCGCTCGGCTCTCCGGCTATCGTATCGCCACCACCGCCGACCTCTCGCGCCTCTCGGGCGAGGGCCTCGACTTCGCGGAGGAAGAGCTCGCGCTCGCCGTGGACATCGAGGAGCGCAACGCCCTCGTGGCCCGCGCGGTTCAAGAGCTCGCGCGCGACAGGCGCACCATCGCCTTCTGCGTGACCGTGAGCCACGCGCGAAACCTCTGCTTCGCGCTCAACGCCCTAGGCGTCCCCGCCGGCATCGTCCACGGCACCATGAAGCCCGAAGACCGCGCGAGAGCCCTCGAGGATTTCCGAAAAGGCCGCACGATCGTGCTCACCAACGTCGGCGTCTTGACCGAGGGCTTCGACGATCCAGGCGTGAGCTGCGTCGCGATGGCCCGCCCCACGCGGAACGAGGGGCTCTACGCGCAATGCGTGGGGCGCGGGACGCGTCTATTTCCTGGAAAAACCGATTGCTTGATCCTCGATTTCGTGGATCTCTCCGCCCTGGATCTCTGCACGCTCCCGTCTCTCTTCGGCATGCCGCGGGAGCTTTCCCTCGAGGGCCGCGACGCCTCCGCGGCCTGCCGCGCCTGGGAGCGGATCGCCTTCGATCATCCTGGATTCGAGCTCGAGGCGGGCGGCATCACGCTGGCCGAGATCCAGGACCGCGCCGCGCGCTTCGATCCGCTGGGGCTCGGGCTCCCGGGCGAGGTCTGCGCGATCTCCGGCAATGCATGGTCGTCTCTCGGCAAATACGGGCTCGTCCTGCATTTCGAGCAAAGGCCGGGAGAGCTCGCGGAGGCGCTCGTCGTGAGCCGCGGCGCGCGCGGCAAGCGCTGGGAGGTGCTCGTCGACGGCGAGAGTTTGGCCCGCTTCAGCCGGATCGAGGAGGCGGTGGAGGCGGTCGATTACGAGGTGCAGCGGATGGGCCGCGTGGCAGAGGCCTCGGCGCTCGCGAGCGCGGCCTGGCGGAGCGAGCCCGCACCCGTGGGATCGGGGGCGAAGACACGGGCGGACGCGCTGCGGCTCGAGGTATTTTTGCGGGTCGTACGAGGCTAGCGAGCGCTCCCTGTTCCTGGCGCGACCGCATGCACGCGGAAGGCCCTGGCTTTGACACCCCTACCTCTGTTATCATCCGAACAGACATCATGAGCCTGTCGGCAACCTTCGGCGTCGAAGGCGGCGCCTCGCGCCCGAGCGACGAGCCCTTCCAGCTCCTCGTTTTTCCTTTCCCCTTCAACCATTTCACCGTGCGCTCGTTCCGAGGCCGGGAGGAGCTGTCCGGCATCTACTCCTTCGATATCGTGGTCACGGGGCCCGATATCGGTGAGGGCACGGTGGAGCGGCTTTCGCTCGGGCAACGCGCGCTCCTCGTGCTGCGGGCCGGGAAGGCGCCGCGCGTCTTTCACGGGATCGTGGCCTCGGTGCGGCACGAGGGGCTGCGCGGGGCGCACGGAGCTTCCCAGGTTCGAATGCGCCTCGTGTCCAGGTTATGGCTGCTCAAGCACCGGCGTCGATCGCGGATTTTTCAGAACCAGCGCATCGATCGGATCCTCGCGCAGGTGCTCGGCGAGGCGAACATCGATGCCCGCTTCCTGCTCCGCGGGGAGCACCCGGTACGCGAGTATTGCACGCAGTACGAGGAGACGGACTACCAGTTCGTCCGGAGGATCACGGCCGAGGCGGGAATCTTCTTCCATTACGCCCAGCCCTCGACGATCGTGGAAGAAGCCCTCGCTGCTGCGAGCGACATGAGCGGTGGAGCTGCCGCAGGGCCGCTCGGCCATGCCGCGAGCGCGATGGCTGCCAAGGTATTTATCGGGGAGACAGTGGTTTTCGCGGACGACGCATCGGCGTATCCGCCGATCGACGACGGCGACCAGATCGGCGCGGTCGCCGGCGCTCTGGGCGTGCCCACGTCTGCCTCCACCGAGGTCGGCGGCGTTTCCATGAGGATTGGCGCCGAGGCCCCGGTGTTGCATTATCTCTCGATCGAGGGCACGAGCATCGCGGCGTTCGACAAAGTGACGCGCTTCGAACCGGTGAGCCGCGTGCGTACCAACACGGCTGTCTATCGACAGTATGAACCCGAGCGGCCCCTTGCCATGATCACGACGCGCGCCGTGGCCGAGCGCGACGAGGGAGCCGGGATCCAGGTGTCTGCAAGCGCCTCGTCCGGCCATGATGCAGCTTTCCGTGCGAGCGTTTCGGTGAACGTGCCGGCGGACGTGATCTCGCCGCTGCTCGCGGCTCCCGAGCTCGAGCATTACGAGCACCACGCGCCATTTCTGTTCCCGAAGTGGCGCCACGCCGAGCGCGAACCGGCGCTCATCCTGCGCCAGAAGCGCCGCCGCGCGCACGTCGCCGAGGGCGATGGCACGTGCCAGGCTCTCGCTGTGGGCCATCGATTCCGGCTGGAGGACCATCCCGCGCACCACCTGAACCGCGGCTACATGGTGACGTCCGTGAAGCACGAGGGATGGGCAACGCCGCAGGCTGGGCACAAAGAAATGTACCGCAACACCTTCAGCGCAGCGCCAGACGACGTGACGATGTGTCCGCCGCGCCCGAAGCGGAGGAGCGTGCTCGTGGCGCTGACCGCGACGGTGGTCGGGCCCGCGAGCGAAGAAATCCACACGGATCCGCTGGGGCAGATCAAGGTGCATTTCCACTGGGACCGCGAGGGACAGGGGAGCGCGGACAGCTCGTGCTGGGTGCGGACGATGCAAGCCTGGGGCGGCGCAGGATGGGGGACGCAGTTCATCCCGCGGGTCGGGATGGAGGTGGTGGTCACGTTCGAGGGAGGAGACCCGGACAAACCGATGGTCCTGGGATGCCTCTACAATGGCACCCACCCGCCGTCGTTCCGATTGCCCGCGGACAAGACGCGGAGCGGTATCAGGACGCAGTCTTCGCCGGGCGGACGTGGGTTCAACGAGCTGAGCTTCGAGGACAAGGTCGGCAGCGAACAAATCTACGTGCACGCCCAGCGGGATCTCGACGAGGTGGTGACACGCAATCATACGCTGGCCGTGCAAGGCGACGAGTCGACCCGGGTGAATGGAGACCGGCGCGAAGAGGTTCTCGGGAACGCCACGTCGCGAATCGGTGGGCGCCATGAGGTGACCGTGGAGGGGGACAGCGCCTCGCAGGTCACAGGAAATCGTATCGACGTCACGAGCGGGCACGAAGATCGGCGCGTGTCGGGCGATCGGACCACGCGGCTCGAGGGGCGCGAGCGGCGGCAGGTGATCGGGAATGCGGATCTTACGTATGGCGATGATCTGACCACCAAGATCCACGGCTGCGAGACCAAGGTGGTGGGACGCCACGATTCCGCGCGTTCGTATCTGTTGCACGTGGAGGGAGTGGCCAAGTTCGGGAGCACGGGGGCGATGGAGATGACCACCGACAAGGAGCTTGTCCTTCGCTGCGGAAAGAGCTCGTTGCGGATCACGGCCGACGGCATCGAGCTCTCCACGCCATCGCTGCGGGTGAAGGGCGGCACCAGCGGTCTGTCGATGGCAGACGAGGGCG
>JANMGF010000762.1:0-3851 GCA_031374535.1 Polyangium sp. (in: bacteria) | reverse complement strand
TACGATCCAGGGACGAGCGCGACGCGCGAGAGGCCACCCGGCAAGACCCAGGGGCCCGCAGGCGAGGTGAGCACGTAGGGGCGAAGGTCGACGCGACGCGGAACGAGAGAGCGGCTCGCGGCGTCCCAGGTGGGGCACGTGCTGAGCTCGAGGCGCTCCTGGGCGATGAAGCGGCGCGGATCAGCCTCGACACGGCGGCGGAAAGAGTCGCGCTCGGGGGCCGAGGCCGTCGGGCCCATGAGCATGCCGTAGCCACCCGCCTCGTCGACCGCTTTGACCACCAACCGATCGATGTGCTCGAGGACGTAACGACGATCGTCCTCACGCGCGCAGACGAACGTGTGCACCTGGGCGAGGATCGGCTCTTCCGAGAGGTAGAAGCGGATCATGTCGGGCACGAAGGCGTAGACGGCCTTGTCGTCGGCGACGCCGTTGCCGAGGGCGTTGGCGAGCGCGACGTTTCCCTTGGCGTAAGCACGCACGAGGCCGCGGACGCCGAGCAAGCTGTCGGCGCGGAAGACCTCGGGGTCGAGGAAGGCGTCGTCGATGCGGCGGTAGATGACGTGCACGCGGCGAGGTCCCCGCGTCGTGCGGAGCAAGACGCGGTCGTCGTCGACGTAGAGGTCGGCCGGCTGGACGAGCTCGAGGCCCATCGTGCGGGCGAGGAAGCTGTGTTCGAAGTACGCGGAGTTGTAGGGGCCGGGCGTGAGCACGACGGCGAGGGTCTCGGCGTGGGGGACGGGCGAGACCGAACGCAAGACCTCGGAGAGGCGCGCGGGGTAGTGCTCGACGGTGTGCACGCGGGCCTCCTCGAAGACCTGCGGCAGGACGCGCTTCGAGACGATGCGGTTCTCGAGGACGTACGAGACGCCGGACGGCGTGCGGAGGTTGTCCTCGAGGACGCGGAAGACGCCGTCGGGTCCACGCACGAGGTCGATGCCCGAGACGTGGATACGCACGCCGCCCGCCGGGCGAAGGCCGCGAAGCATGGGCAGGTGCTGCTTGGCGCCGAGGACAAGCTCGCGGAGGAGCGGGCTCTCCGCGAGGATGCGCTGCTCGCCGTAGACGTCGTCGAGGAACATGCCGAGCGCACGCACGCGTTGCTCGAGGCCCCGCTCGACATGCGCGAAGTCCTCGGCCGAGACGAGGCGCGGGACGAGGCAGAAGGGGAAGATCTTCTCGGTGCCGCGGGCGTCGGCGTAGACCGAAAAGGTGACGCCCTGGTTCAGGAGCGCGCGCTCGGCGAGGGCCTGCCAGCGCGCGATCGCGTCGGGCGTGGCGCCTCCGAGAGGGGCGAGGGCGCGCTGGAAGGGGAGCCGAGGGAGCCCCTCCGGTTCGAGGAGCTCGTCGTAGGTGCCAGGAGCGACCGGATAGCCGGAGAAGAGGCTCGGCGCGTGCTGTTCTTGAGCCACTTCTCCAAGTCTATCCGGGACAGACGAAGCGGGACAAGAAGTCTCAGCGCGGTGCGTCGCGGCCGGGGGAGCGCGTCAGAGGATCGTGCAGGCCTCTTCGAAGGCGAGGCGGGGGCTCCGCGGGTGGAGCTTCGCGACGTCGCCGTGGCCGAGGTTCACGAGGAAGTTCGAGCGGAAGCGGCCGTCGGGGAAGAACTCCTTGTCGAGCTTGTCGTTGTCGAAGCCGGACATGGGGCCGCAGTCGAGGCCGAGGGCGCGGGCCGCGAGGATGAAGTAAGCGCCTTGCAGCGAGCCGTTGCGGAAGGCGGCCTCCTCGATGAGCGCATCTTTGCCCACAAACCAGGGGCGCGCGTCGGTGTGCGGGAAGAGCTTGGGCAGCTCGTCGTAGAAGCGGCGGTCGTAGGCGATGATGGCCGTCGCAGGCGCGGTCTTGGTCTTCTCGAGGTTGCCAGGCGAGACCACGGGCAAGAGGCGCGCCTTCGCGTCCTCGCTCTTCACGAAGACGATCCGCATCGGCGAGCAGTTCACGCTCGTGGGGCCCATCTTGGCGAGCTCGTAGATCTCGCGAAGGACGTCGTCCTCGACGGGACGATCGAGCCAACCGTTGTGGGTGCGCGCGTTGCGGAAGAGTTGATCGAGCGCTTCTTCGGGGAGCCTGTTCGACATCGGAGAGTCACCTTCTCAGGGAGAGCGTTTCATTGCGTCAGGAAAAAAACGACGGCCCCCACGGTGATGCCCACGAGAACCGCGATCGGGACCAGGAGCCAGAAGCTCGTGTTTCCCTTCTTCTTGCGCGTGACGCCGCGGGGTTTGTCCACGGCGAGCGCGGCGGCGTTCGAGGGCTTGGGTGACTTGTCGTTGGCCTTCGCGGACCCGACAGCCGGCGGCCTCGGCGACGAAGGTTTCTTCGCAGGCTCGCGGCCCGTGGCGAGCGTGTCCGTGCCGCCGACCGAGGGAGCCGCAGGGATCGTGGGTGACGACCCGAGCACCTGCTCGGCATTGCTCGGCACGCGGATGATGACGCCGTCCTTCGTGGCAAGGCCGGTCTCGGGATCGGTGTCGTGCTCGACGTCGACCGGGGCGACCGGCTTCAGCAGCCTGCGCTTGAGCGTGAGCTCCTCGGAGGGGAGCGTCGTGTGCTCGGGGATGGTGTCGGTCGCGAAGCGGACGGATTCGACAGGAAGCTCGGTGAGGTTTCTGCGCGAGACGGGCGGAGGCGCGTCGTCGCGCGAAGTGCCGCCGAGCCTGTGGGCCGTCGTGCGCAGCTCGGGCAGGATCTTCTCGAGCGCGGCCTTGAACTCGGCGGCGTTCTGCGGCCTTTGCGCGGGCCATTTCTCGAGCGCCGACATGACGATGGCCTCGAGCCCCGCGTGCATGAAGGGCGTGTGTTTGCTCGGCCGGGGCGGCGGCTGACGGATGTGCTTCAGCGCGATGTCGATGATGGAGTCGCCGGTGAAGGGGATCTGGCCGGTGACGAGCTGGTAGAGGAGGACGCCGCACGCGTAGATGTCGCTGCGCGCGTCGACGCCTTCGCCGCGGCACTGCTCGGGGGACATGTACTCGGGGGTGCCGACGATGACGCCGACGGTGGTGATCGCGGAGCTCGGGGGACCACCGCTCGGCGGAGGCGCTTCGGCCTCGCCTTCCTTCAGCTCCTTGTCGAGGATCTTGGCGATGCCGAAGTCGAGGACCTTGATCCGCTCGCGGCCGGCGCTGTCGGGCTGGCCGAGGATCATGATGTTCTCGGGCTTGAGGTCGCGATGCACGATGCCCTGCTCGTGCGCGACCGTGAGCACGTCGCAGACCTCGATCAGGATCCGCGCGGCGCGCGCCTCCGAGAGGCGGCGCTCGATCGTGAGGATCTCGAAGAGATCACGGCCCTGGAGCAGCTCCATCGCGATATACGCGACCTTGCCGTCGACGCCGTAGTCGATGATCTGAACCGTGTTCTTGTGGTTCAGGCGCGAGGCGGCGCGGGCTTCGCGGCGGAAGCGGCGCGCGAAGGTGGTGTCGCGCGCGAGCTCGGGGTGCATGACCTTGACGGCCACCTCGCGAGGGTCCGCGTCCTGCACGCCGCGGTACACGGTCGCCATCGCTCCCTCCCCAAGGAACGACGTGATCCGGAACCGACCTGCCAGGGTGCTACCGATGAGGGCCGCGGCGGTGCTCATACGAACGGAACATCCGGCAGCCTAACGCGATAAGATGTCGCGTATGGTGAAAATGTGCCGTTCGGCTTCGTCTCGCAGGTCCGTTTGGCCCATCGCCCCCGTCCTCGCCGCGCTCGCCCTGGGTCTCGGGACCACCGGGTGCTCGACGGTGGAGTACGAAGACGGCACGAGTCAGCAAAATCCACTGGACGCTGTGGAGAGTGACCTCGTGGGTCGGCTGAACGACTTGCGAACGGACAGAGGTGTGCCGGTGCTGAAGGTCTGCGCG
>JANMGF010000757.1:0-6077 GCA_031374535.1 Polyangium sp. (in: bacteria) | reverse complement strand
CCGCGAAGTCGGAGGGGCGCGAGCGTCTTCGCGACGGCGAGGTGGTGACGGCGTGCCAGGCCGCGTGCCCGGCGCAAGCCATCCACTTCGGCGATCTCAACGACAAGCAGAGCGAGGTGGCGAAGCGCGCCTCCGGGCCGCGCGGATACAAGCTCCTCGAGGAGCTCAACATCCGCCCGCGCACGTCGTACCTCGCCAAGATCAAGAACCCCAACCCTGAGCTGGAGGGGGCATGACCACCGCCGCCCTGCATGAAGACACGCCCGGCAAGCGTGCCCCACTCGTCCTCGGTCACCGCGATTTCAACGCGGTCACCGAGACGGTCGCGGGGATCGTCGAGAAAAAGACGACCCCGTCGTGGTTGGTCCTTTTGGCCCTGGCGGTGAGCGTCCTGCTCATCCTGCTCGGCTCGCTCGGCAAGCTCGTCGCGGAAGGCCTCGGTATCTGGGGCCTGAACAACACGGTCTTCTGGGCCTGGGACATCACCGGCTTCGTTTTCTGGATCGGTATCGGCCACGCCGGCACGCTGATCAGCGCCATTCTCTTCCTGTTCCGGCAGAAGTGGCGCACCAGCATCAACCGCGCGGCCGAGGCGATGACGATCTTCGCGGTCGCGTCGGCGTCGATCTACCCGGTGTTCCACGTCGGTCGCGTGTGGTTCGCGTATTGGCTCTTCCCGATACCGAACCAGATGAGCATGTGGCCGAACTTCAAGAGCCCGCTGCTCTGGGACGTGTTCGCCATCTCCACGTACGCGACGGTCTCGATCCTGTTCTGGTACGTGGGCCTCGTGCCGGATCTCGCGACGCTGCGGGATCGCGCGACGACCAAGGTCCGCTCGATCGTGCTCGGCATCTTCGCCCTCGGCTGGCGCGGATCGCACCGGAACTGGCTGAACTACGAGAAGACCTACCTCATCCTGGCGGGCCTCTCGACGCCGCTGGTCCTCTCGGTGCACACGATCGTTTCGTTCGACTTCGCCGTGTCGATCGTGCCCGGCTGGCACACGACGATCTTCCCGCCGTACTTCGTCGCCGGCGCCATCTTCAGCGGCTTCGCGATGGTCGTGTCGCTGATGGTGCTCGCGCGCAAGGCGTACGGTCTCGAGGGCCTGATCACCATCAAGCACCTCGAGAACATGAACAAGATCATCCTCCTCACGGGGACGATGGTCGGTTACGCCTACGCGATCGAGTACTTCATCGCCTGGTACGGCGGCAACGAGTACGAGCGCTTCGCGTTCATCAACCGCGCGTTTGGTCCGTACAAGTGGGCGTACTGGACCATGTGGAGCTGCAACGTCTTCTCGCCGCAGCTCTTCTGGTTCAAGCGCATCCGGACCAGCATCCCGGCGATGTTCGTGATCTCGATCTTCGTGAACATCGGCATGTGGTTCGAGCGCTTCGTCATCATCGTGACGAGCCTCCACCGCGACTTCATCCCTTCGAGCTGGACGTACTTCCGGCCGAGCCTCTTCGACATCTCGACGTTCCTCGGTTCGTTCGGTCTGTTCTTCACGTTGTTCCTCCTCTTCCTCCGGTTTTTGCCGGCGGTGGCCATCAGCGAGGTCAAGGGCGTGATGCCGCAGGCGGATCCGCACGCGGGTCACGACGGGCACGACGATCACGGGCACGACGCGCACGACTCCCACGAGGAGACGAGCGCGAAGGCCGACGAGAGCGACGAGGGCGACGAGGCGCCGTCGAGCGATTCCGACAAGGACGAGGAGGAGTCTCGTGGATAAGGCGCAGCAACATGAGGCGCTCGAGGAAGAGTCCAAGAAGCCGTTCGGCCTCATGGGTTACTTCCTCACGCCCGGCGAGCTCATGAAGGCGTGTGAGCGGCTGAAGAATGCCGGTTACAAGCACTACGACGCCCAGACGCCGTTCCCCGTGCACGGTCTCGAAAAGGCGATGGGGCTGCCCCCGTCGAAGATGCCGTGGATCGTGCTGGCTGCCGGCACGACGGGACTGCTCAGCGCGATCGCGCTGACCGCGTTCGTCTCGTACGACTACCCGCTCACCATCAGCGGCAAGCCGTCGTTCTCGTACCAGGCCTACGTGCCGATCATGTTCGAGCTCACGGTGCTTTTCTCGGCGTTCGGCGCGTTCTTCGGCATGTGGGGCATGAACCGCCTGCCGATGTTCTACCACCCGACGATGAAGCACCCGTCCTTCCCCCGTGCGACGGACGATGCGTTCTTCGTCAGCGTCGAGGCGCGGGATCCCAAATACGACGCGTCGAAGACGAGAAAGCTCCTCGAGGAGCTCGGCGCGCGCGAGATCGTGGAGGTCACGGAATGAGGCCCGCCGCATTCCTGCTGCTCGTGGTGGCCCTCGCGGGCTGCCGCGGTGGCAAAAGCGAGGAACCGCCGGTCCATGTCTTTGGTGACATGGACTGGCAGCCCAAGTACCAGTGGGGCGAGGCGAGCCCGCTCTTCGAGGACGGCCGCGCGATGCGCCCGATCGTCGACGGGACGGTGGCTGTCGGCCACCTGAACGAGGACGACGCGTATTACCGCGGCAAGGACGCGAAGGGTGAGTTCATTGGCCGGGCCCCGATCGAGGTGGACGAGAAGATCGTTCGCCGCGGTCAGGAGCGCTTCAACATCTACTGCGCGCCCTGCCACGACATGACGGGCGGCGGCCGTGGGATGGTGGTGCAGCGCGGGTATCCCCCGCCGGTCGATCTCTCGTCGGAGCGCGTCTTGACGATGCCCGACGGCCAGGTCTTCGACACCATCACGCACGGCGTGCGCAACATGCCGGGGTATCGCAAGCAGGTCCCGGTGGCCGACCGGTGGGCCATCGTCACGTGGGTGAGGGTGCTCGGCAAGAGCCAGCATGCCTCGATCGACGACGTGCCTGCCGACAAGCGCAGCGCGATCGAGCCGGAAGGAGACGCGCAATGAGCCAGGCGGCGGTTGTAACCGCAGGTCGGGCAGGAGGCGCCAAGGCGAAGGCCGTGGACGCCCGGAAGCTCCCGAAAGAGGCGGCCGACACACTCGCGAAGGTGGGCATGGGGCTCGCTGTCGTGGGGGTCCTCGGCGCGGGTGCCGGTTATGTGATGGACGCGAAGCGATTCGCGTTCTCGTATCTCGTCGGCTTCCTGTGGGTCGCGACGATCGCGCTCGGCGGCCTGTTTTTCGTGCTGGTCCAGCACCTCGCGCGCGCCAGCTGGTCGGTCGTGGCGCGGCGGCAGATGGAATGGCTCACGGGCCTCTTGCCTGCGGTCGCGGTCCTTGCCATTCCGATCTTCGTCTTCTCGCACGACCTCTACCACCACTGGATGGGGCCGCAGGCGGCGACCGACGAGCTCCTTCAGAAGAAGGCGAAGTGGCTCAATCCTGAGTTCTTTTATGGTCGCTCGGTCCTTTACCTCGTCGTGTGGGTAGGGCTCTCGCTCTACTTCACGCGCACGAGCCGCGCGCAGGACGAGAGCGGGGACATCAAGCTCACCGACAAGATGCAGGCGGCGGCGCCTCCGGCGATGATCCTCTTCGCCCTGACGGTGACCTTCGCGGCGTTCGACTGGGTGATGAGCCTCGACCCGCACTGGTACTCGACCATCTTCGGCGTGTACGTCTTCGCCGGGTGCGCGACGAGCTCGCTCTCGGTGCTCGCGCTGATGACGGTCCAGCTCCAGGAGAAGGGCTACTTCCGCAAGTACAGCACGGTCGAGCACCGGCACGACATCGGCAAGCTGCTCTTCGGGTTCATCGTCTTCTTTGCGTACATCGGCTTCTCGCAGTTCCTGCTGATCTGGTACGCCGATCTCCCCGAAGAGACGACCTTCTACCATCACCGCTGGGACGATTCGGGCTGGGCGAAGGTGAGCCTCTCGATCCTCTTCGGCCACTTCGTGATCCCGTTCATCCTCCTCCTGTCGCGGCACGTGAAGCGGCACGCGCTGGGGCTCTCGGTCGGCGCCGTGATCATGCTTGTCATGCATTACGTCGACCTCTACTGGCTGGTCATGCCGACGGTGGATCACCACTTCCACTTCAGCGTGGTGGATCTCTGCGGCTTGGTTGGTCCCCTCGGCATCGCGGCCTTCCTCGTTGCCCGGCAGGCGGCGAAGGGCCCGCTCTACCCGCTCCGTGATCCTCGGCTCGCCGAGACCGTGAAGGTGGACAATCCATGAGCAAGAAGAAGAAGAAGAACGCTGTCCCCACGGAAGCCGGGCCGAGCGCATCCGAGGAGACCTCGAAGGTCTCCGCGGGTGATGAGGCGTCCACGTCCGACGAGCACGAGACCGAGCACGAGACCGACGCTGCCGAGGCCTCGCACGCCGAGGATCACGGTGACGCGTCGCACGACGCTGGTCACGGCGGGCACGACCCGGTGGAGGACGACCGGCCTCGCAATGGGCTGATCGTGCTCGTCACGGTCGTCTCGTGTATCGTCGTCGTGGTCTTCTGCGTCGCCGTCCGTGAGATCTTCAATTACTACGTGGACAACGAGATCCACGACAAGGTCCTCTCGCTCCAGTCGGCTGACCTTCGGGCCTTGCGCGCCTCCGAGCAGCAGAAGCTCACGCATTACCAGTGGGTGAGCAAGAAGGACGGCGTGGTGCGGGTCCCGTCGGATCGCGCGGTCGAGCTCACGATCGCGGCCTATCGGCAGCCGCCTGTGGCGCCGCCCTTGAAGCCGGAGCCGGCTCCCGTGCCCCAGGACAAGCCCGAGGAGAAGAAGGACGGCGCCAAGGTCGAGGAAAAGGGCGACAAGAAGGGCGATCCGAAGGATACTAAGCCCGAGGACAAGCCCAAGGAGCCCAAGAAGTGATGGTTCGTCCGGGCCGCTTCCTTCGGTTCGTCGCTGCCGCGCTGACGGCGGCCGTGGTCACGTTTGCGCCGGTTTCTCGGGCGTACGCGGGTGATCCGGCCCTGCCGAAGGAGCTGGTAGGCGTCGACATCGAGGAGCGACCTGGCGCCGTCCTTCCGGCGGACGTGAAGCTCCGCGATTCGCAGGGCCGTGACGTCACGCTGGGGAGCTACTTCGACCCCGAGCACCCGGTGATCCTGGTGCTCGCCTATTACGAGTGCCCGATGCTCTGTTCGATGGTCGTCAACGGCCTGATGCAGGGCATGAAGGGCCTCGACTGGACGGTGGGCCAGGAGTATCGCGTCGTCGTCGTCAGCTTCGATCCTCGTGACACCCCGGAAATGGCCCGAAAGAAGCGCGATTCTTATGTCGGCGCTTATGGCCGGCCCGTGGAGGATCGGGGATGGGAGTTCCTGGTGGGGGAGGAGGCCCAGGTGCGTCGGGTGTCCGACGCGGTGGGCTTCCGCTACCGCTGGGAAGAGGCGACGAAGCAATACGCGCATGCGGCAGGGGCCTTCGTGTTCACGCCCGAGGGCAAGCTTTCGCGGACGCTTTACGGGCTCAACTTTGCCTCGAACGACCTCAAGCTCTCCTTGCTCGAGGCTTCGCAGGGCAAGCTCGCGTCTGCGTGGGGCCGCGTGCTCCTGTTCTGCTTTCACTACGATTCCAGCGAAAACAAGTACGTCTTGGCGACGAAGCGTCTGATGAAGGCGGGCGGCGCGCTCACGGTGCTGGGCCTCGGAGGTATGCTCCTCGGGTTCTGGCGGCGTGAGCGTCGGCGCGCGTTGAAATCGGCGGATGGAGCTCTGGCATGACGCTTGACCCGATCGAACTCGGCACGTTCTGGATGCCGAAACAGTCTTCGACGATCGCGGAGGAAATCGACTCCGCGTATTACATCGTCTACTGGCTGGACATCGTGTTTTTTTTCGGCCTGATGATCCCGCTCGCGTACTTCATGTACCGGTACAAGCGGCGCGGTCCGAAGGACAAGATCAGCGACGTCACGCACAGCACGACGCTCGAGATCTCCTGGACCATCATCCCGACGATCCTGGTGATTGGCCTCTTCTTCGTGGGGCTCAAGGGCTACATGAAGGCGGTCGTCGCGCCGGGCAATGCCCTCGAGATCCGCACGACGGCGGAGATGTACATGTGGACGTTCACGTACCCGAACGGGAACGTGAGCGTGAACGAGCTCGTGGTGCCCAAGGGCCAGCCCGTGAAGCTCATCATGAGCTCGAAGGACGTCCT
>JANMGF010000738.1:0-12387 GCA_031374535.1 Polyangium sp. (in: bacteria) | reverse complement strand
GCCAGGTCTTGCGTTTCGTAGATGACAAAGTAGCGCGCCTCGCCCGAAGCTGCCTTCCATCGGGTGCCCCGCAGAAACCCGGGAATCGAAAGTCTTTCCGGCAAATGCTCCTGCGAATGCCACTGTTCAAACTCCGCAACGTGCCCGGAGTCGATGCTCCACCACATCACCAGCGCGGCTTGACCGATGGTTTGCATTGGCTTGCTCCCGAGGCCGCCATAAGTTGAACTGCCTGAGATTGAGGAAACTGGCGAGCGAAGCCAGCGGTACGCACGAGTTCGACACGCAAAATCCGCTTGCCCAGCGCAAGAGAATCAGTATTGAAATCCGAAACCACCGGAACAGCGCGGCTTGGTCGCGTAACGGCCTGTGGATCGACGTCAGGCGCCACGCGCGCTGCGCCCAATGCGGCGTGCTTCATCCGGGGTGACCAAGACCACGCTGCGCCCGCGGTGACGCAGGCGGCGATCGCAGCGCAGGCACAGTTCGCCCGCGCAGGCAGCGTCTGCCGGTCGCCTCAAACGGCGGCATTTGGTTCTGCAACGTTACGCGGGAGAATGGTTCTTGAGCCAGTCGCGCAACGCCGCATTCATGCGGGTCTGCCAACCGGGGCCAACGGCACGGAAGGCGGCGAGGACATCCCGGTCAAAACGGATCGTCGTTGATTCCTTGTCACTGCCTGCCGGCCGCCCGCGTTGCCGACGGTAAACATCGATGCCGGCCTGCATTTCTTCGCGGGTCAAGGGCCGTTCTTCTTCATTCTTGCCGTCCCAGACAAAAGGGGTGGCGGCGCGAACTCTTGCCAAATCGGTCTTGCTTGCCGTCTTGCTTGCCGTCTTGGGCCGGCTTGCCGGCAGGAGGGGGTGCGCTCGCGCGCTTCGTCCCGTTCGTCGCCTTCGGCTGTCGAGCCTCGAGCGGCTTCGACGGAGCCTTCGCTCCCACCGGTTTCGTCACGTTTGTGCCTTCAGTTACGATCGTCGGCTGCGCCATGGGCACCCGTTTTTCCTACCGCTGGTGGTTCATGTCAATAGAACGCGCAACAGGTAGGGTGCGTACCAAACGTTACAGTTGGCAGGACACACCGACAACCCGCGCGATTTCGAGCACTTCCCGCCCGCGCCGGTCCCCGCTTGGCGCGTCAAGCGCGGTGCGTCATGGGTGCCGGGCGAATTTCCCTAGACAACCGTTTTGATCGACAAGCCCTCGAACGCGGCGCGTCGATGCACATCGGTTCAGTCGTTTTCCAGGTCGATCCAGCGCAGTTCGTCCATCCGAACCCCCAGTTCGACGATGGGGGCTGTGCTCGGACAAGCCGAGCTACGCCCCCAACCCCCCTCCGAACCCCACGGCTCGTAGAGGAGGACGTGCTCGCGGGGCCGGAGGTTCAGGACCAGAAGGACACGCTCGGCCGCCGCCGAAAGGCCCAGCGGACCCAGCAACGAGAGCCCCGCCTGGGCCACGCGCGCCACCACCGACGGAGGCATCGGCGGAGGCAGCGGAGGCATCGAGCTTCGCGGCGGCGGTACGAGCCTCGGCTCGAGGCGAGAGAACCCCGCGAGCTCCGACGCCCGAAGCACCGCGTCCGAGAGCCCCCCGAGCTCGTCGACGAGCCCGAGCGAATGCGCCTCGGCCCCGCTGTAGATGCGACCCTGCGCGAGCTTGTCGATGTCCTCGAAGGGCCGCCCCCGCCCCCGCGCGACCACGCCCACGAAGGTCCGGTAGAAGGCGTCGACCTCGGACTCGATCACCGCGCGCTCGGACGCGTGGAGCGGCCGGACCGGCGAAAACAGATCGGCGTGCGCCCCCCGCTTGACCACGTCCGTCGAGACCCCGAGCTTCTCCAGCAGCCCGCGCAAGACGAAGTGCGCCGACACGACGCCGATGCTCCCGGTGATGACCTGGGGCTCGGCCACGATGAGCCGCGCCGCCGCCGCCACGTAGTAGCCGCCGCTCGCCGCGACGTTGGAGAGGTACGCGACGACGGGTTTCTCCTTCGCCAGGAGCGTGGCCTCGTGGTGGATCCGGTCCGAGGCGACCGCGCTGCCTCCAGGCGAGTCGATGTGCAAGACGACAGCCGCGACGCGCCGGCTGCCACGCGCCGCGCGGAGGGCCCGGACGATCCGATCCTCGGTGGCGACCTTGCCGAGCGAAAACCGGCTCCGCGACACGATGGGGCCATGCACCTCGATGACGCCCACGACCGGCCGCGCGACGAGGGGGCGGAACCTTTGCGGACGACGCGCCGCGAAGTAACGACCCGCCGGGACCCAGCGCGCCGTCTGGGCGGGCTCCTTGCCGAGCAAGGTCGTGACCTCGTCCTCGTAGGCCACCGCATCCACGAGACCGAGCGTGACGGCGTGGCTCGCCCGGTGCGGACCCTCGTCCACCCAGCGCGACGCGACAGTCAAATCTCCGCCGCACCGCTCCGCGAGCGCCCGGACGAGCGCGTCGTGCCGCGCCCCGAGCACCTGCCCGAGCTGCTCACGCTGGGCCTCGCTCATCGTGTCGCGCACGAGCGGCTCCGCGGCCGACTTGTACGTCCCGCGCACGAAGACCTCGGGCTCGACGCCGATCTCGGCGAGCGCCCGGCGCAGGTACCGCCCCTCCACCGCGTACCCCATCGGCGCGACGAGCGTCTCGGGGCCGACCACGACACGGCGCCCCGCCGACGCCAGGAACATGGCGTCGTTGTCCGCGCCCATGGGCAAGTAGAAGACGACGTCCTTGCCCGCGTCCCGGAGGGTCGCGAAGATTTTGCGCAACGAGGCGAGCACGCTCGGCCCCACGGAGAGCGCCTCGATCCGTACGAAGAGCCCGGCCGCTCGGTCGTCGTTCGTGATGAGCTCGGCGAGCTCTCGCACCCGCGTCACCGAGAGCGCATGCCGCCCGCGCCGGAAGAAACGAGCGAGCCCTCGTGGCCTCGACGGCAGGGAATCGACGATCGGCCCGTCGAGGTCGAGCAGGACGTAGCCCCCTCGCGGCATGGCGAAGGCGCGACGAAGCGCGCGGAGGGGCGCCACGAGGAGAAGAAGCAGGTTCGTGAGGACGGAGCGTAACAAATAGGCCTCTCGATCCTGGGGAGGGAGGGGCGCAACGTAGACCCTCGGAGGCCCAGGCGGTAGAGTCGCCCTCGGTATGTCCCCCCTTCCCCCGCGCGATCCCGGCGACGGACGCCCCTCGCTCCGCGTGATCCCCCTCGGCGGGCTCGGCGAGATCGGGATGAACTGCATGGCGCTCGAGCAAGGCGACGACGTCGTGCTCGTCGACTGCGGCGTCACCTTCCCGACGACCGACCTCGGCATCGACGTCTACCACCCGCGCTTCGACTACGTGATCGGCCACAAGGACCGCGTGCGCGCCGTCGTGCTCACCCACGGGCACGAGGACCACATCGGCGGGCTGCCTTATCTGCTCGCGCACCTCGACGAAGACGTCCCCGTCTACGGACCGGCGCACGCGCTCGAGCTCGCCCGGCTCCGGCTCCTCGAGCACGGCTACGCGGAGAACGAGGTCCGTCTCGTACCCATCGCGCCGCGCAAGACCTACGAGGCCGGCTCGTTCTCGTTCGAGCCCATCCGCGTCACGCACTCGATCGTCGACGCCGTGGCCCTCGCGTTCCGGACCTCCGCGGGGCTCCTCGTCCACACGGGCGACTTCAAGCTCGACCCCACGCCGCCCGACGGCGAGCTCACGGACGAGGAGCGGCTCGGCGAGCTCGGCGACGAAGGGGTCGCGCTCCTCCTTTCGGACAGCACGAACGTGGACTCACCCGGCCGGTCGATGAGCGAGATGTCCGTGGGCCACAAACTCGAGGAGATCATCACCCGGTCGAAGACACGCGTGGTGATCGGCATGTTCGCCTCGAACGTGCAGCGCCTCGCCATGCTCGGGAAGGTCGCGGTGGCGACGCGCCGCCGGCTCTGTCTGCTCGGCCGGAGCGTGCAGTCCCACGTCCGCGCCGCCGAGATCTGCGGAAGGCTCCGCTTCCCGAGTGATCTGCTCGTCCCGCCCGAGCACCTCGGCTCGATGCCCAAGGACCGCGTGATGATCGTCGCCAGCGGCACGCAGGCCGAACGCATGAGCGCGCTCGTTCGCCTCGCGGCCGGCACGCACCCCTTGCTGCGGCTCGACCCGGGCGACGTCGTCATCCTCTCGAGCCGCATCATCCCCGGCAACGTCCGGCCGGTCTTCGACATGATGGGCGATTTTCTGCGCATGGGGATCGACCTCAAGACGTGGCTCACGGACCGAGGCGTCCACGCGAGCGGGCACGCGCATCGCGAGGAGCAGACGCGCATGATCGAGCTCACCCGGCCGCGCTCGTTCCTCCCGGTGCACGGCACCTATCACCACCTCGTGCGTCACGCCGCGCTCGCCCGCGAGGTCGGTGTCTCCGACGTGCTCGTCGCCGAGAACGGCGAGGTGATCGAGCTTGGCGGCGCGACGCGCCTCGCGAAGGCCGCGCGCGTGACGGTGGGCAAGGTCGCGACGTATGGCGGCGACGAGCTACCCGACGAGGTGATCCGCGAGCGCGCGCAGCTCGGTCGGTCGGGCGTGGCCATGGTCTCGCTCGTGCTCGATAAACGGGGCGGCGTCGCGGCCCCGCCGCGCATCGTGCAGCGCGGCGTCATCGATCAAGACGAAGGCGCCTCCGAGGTGCTGCGGGCCGCGGCGATGGCCGTCTCGCGCGCGGTGACCGACTGCGACCCGCGGACACGCACGAGTGACGACGGCGTGTCCGACGTGGTGCGGCTCGCCGCGCGGCGCGTCATCGAGGCGAAGACGGGGCGGCGTCCGATCGTCGTGGTCGCGCTCTCCCGGATATGAACGTCCCGAACCTTGCCCACGAGCTCGTCGCCGCGGCGCTCCACGCGCTCATGGCCGAAGCACGCGCGGCGCGGGAGCGGGTCCTCGCCTCTTCCTCTTCCTCTTCCTCTTCGTCGTCACCGGAGGCCGAGGCCGCGGCCGGAGGCGCCGACGACGAGGAGGCCCTCCACGATTTTCGAGTCGCGCTCCGGCGGATGCGAACGTTGCTCCGCGTCGCGCGGGCGATCTGGGGGCGCAAGCCGCTCGCGCGGATCGAGGGGGAGCTGCGGTACCACGCGCAGGCCACGGGCACGCTGCGTGACGAGGAGGTGCTGCGCGAGACGCTCGCCGCGCTGGAGTTACCCCCGGAGGCGCGCTCCGAGGTGGGCGGCTGGCTCGTTCGTCGCGCCCGCGCCACGCGGTCCGAGCACGCCACCGTGGCGCGGCTGCTCGAGGACGGCCCCCCCAGGCGGATCCCGGCCTTCCCCGGAGGCAAACGCGTGCGGCACCTCGATCGCTCGTTCGAAGCGCTCACCGAGCGCCTCGACGGAAAGCTCGCGCGACCCGTGCTCACCCTCGATCTCGGCCACGAGACGCTCGACAAGGCGTCGCGCGACGTCGCCACCTGGGCCGCGCGTGACGTCGGCGACGCGGCGGCGATGCACGAGCTCCGTATCCGTTACAAGCGCCTGCGTTACACGGCCGACCTCTTTGCCGTCCCCCTCGGCGCGACGGCCACGCGCCTCGCCAAACACGCGACACGCATGCAGCGTCGCCTCGGCGAGCTCCACGACATCGACCAAGCGCGCGAGACCCTCGACCTCGCCGCGCGCGGCCTCGACGTGGCCACGAAAGGCGCTGTCCTCTCGGCCCTCCGCGCGTCGCGCGCCGCGTGTGCTTCGAAGGTCGCGCCGCACCTCGTGAAGGCCCGCGACCTCTTGGTTCGTGCGCCGGACGACGAGCCGACCGACACGCCCTGAACGCTCACCCCTCTCCCCGCGCCTCAGGGCCGTGATACGTTCGGACATCCTTTCCAGTCCGGGCCCGCCCTCGAGCCCGAGCGAGGTGATGCCGTGCAACGCTCCGCAATCGTGACCGCAACGCTCCTTTCGGCCCTCGGGCTGACCTACATTGGGTGTACGCAAGATTTCAACCAGTTCGAGCCCTCGGGTGGCGCGGGCGGCAGCGGCGCCGCGTCGAGCTCCTCGAGCAGCATGGTGGGGCCTGGTGGCGCGGGCGGCACGGGGGGTGTCGGTGGCGCCGGCGGCATGGGCGGCATGCCGTGCATGAACCCAGGCGACTGCCCGATGGACACGGCCTGCCGCGACTGGAACTGCACGCAGGGCATGTGCGTGGCCACGGACGCGGCTGACGGCGACCCCTTGCCCGACCCGACCGACGGCGATTGCAAGGATCTCGCGTGCAACGGGATGGGCGGCGAAAAGGTCATCGACGACAACGGCGACACGCCCCCCGGCGACGGCAACCCGTGCACCGACGGGGTCTGCGTCGCCGGCGCGCCCGTGCAGATGCCGACCCCCGGTGACGCGTGCCCCGACGGCGTGTGCGACGCGGCCGGCATGTGTGTCGAGTGCGTGGTCGACGGCGACTGCACGGGCCTCGACGCCGCGTGCATGAACAACACGTGTATCGCCTGTGACGATGGCGTCATGAACGGCGCCGAGACCGGCATCGACTGCGGCGGCACCTGCGCCAAGAAGTGCATCGCCGACGCGTGCACTGCGAACGGCGATTGCCTGAGCAACTTCTGCGCCGACGGCGTCTGCTGCGATACGGCCTGCACGGGAGCATGCATGGCGTGCGACCTCCCGATCGTCGCCGGGACGTGCACCGACATCCCGGTCGCGGGGACCGATGACGCTCCTGCCTGCATGGGCACCATGGCCTGTGACGGCGCTGGCGCGTGCAAGCTGGCGAATACGCAGCCGTGCAACAACGGGATGGTCTGCGCCAGCGGCAAGTGCGAGGGCGCCCCGAAGGTCTGCGTCCCCTGATCGACGACGCGCGCGCCGGGTCTCCTCTCCTCGAAGAGCCCGGCGCCGGCGCCCTCCGGCGCGTTACTGCCGGAAGAACTCCACCTTCTCCAGCACCACGTCCTGCACCGGCCGATCCGAAGGGCCGCGCTGCACGTTCGCGATCTTGTTGACCACGTCCATCCCGCTCACGACCTTGCCGAAGACCGAGTGCTTTCGATCGAGGTGCGGCGTCGCCTTCTCCGTGATGAACCACTGCGACCCGTTCGTCCCCGGGCCGCTGTTCGCCATCGAGAGGATGCCCGGCCCATCGTGCCGCAGCTCCGCGTGGAACTCGTCCTCGAAGCGATACCCCGGCCCGCCCGTGCCCCAGCGCCCCGCCGTGTCCCCGTGACGCGTGAGCGGATCGCCGCACTGGATCATGAAGTTCGGGATCACGCGGTGGAACCGGACGCCGTTGTAGAGGGGGTTGTTCTGCTGGGCCTGCCCGGTCTTCGGGTCCTTCCAGGCGATCGCGCCGGTCGCGAGGCCGACGAAGTTCTTCACCGTGTTCGGCGCGCGCTCCTCCTCGAGCCGCAGGACGATGTCGCCTTGCGTCGTCACGAACCGCGCGTGGAGCTGCCCGTCGCCGGGTACGTTGATGGCCGGAAAATCCATGTCTTTTTCTCCTCGTTTCTCACTCTGTGGCTTCGGGTCGCGGAAGGCGCCCTCGGCCCCAAACGCCTCACGCCCTCTCGAACAGGGCGGCGATCCCCTGCCCCACGCCGATACACAACGACGCGAGCCCGATCTTCTTCTCGCGCGCCTTCATCGCGTGCACGAGCGTGCAGGCGATACGCGCGCCGGACGATCCGATGGGATGGCCGAGCGCGATCGCCCCGCCGTTCACGTTCACGCGTGACGGGTCGAGCTCGAGCGTACGTACACATGCGAGCGCCTGCGCCGCGAACGCCTCGTTCAGCTCGGCGAGATCCACGTCGCCCGCCGCGAGCCCCGCGCGTGCGAGGAGCTTTCGTACGGCGGGGATCGGCCCCTCGCCCATGAAGCTCGGATCCACGCCGGCCGTCTGGCTGCCGATCACACGCGCCAGCGGCGTCACGCCCATCTGCACGACGAGCTCCTCCGACGCGAGCAAGAGCGCCGAGGCGCCATCGTTGATCGGCGACGCGTTGCCCGCCGTCACGCTCCCGCCCTTCTTGAACACCGCTGGCAGCTTCGCGAGCGCCTCGATCGTCGTGCCTTCCCGCACGGACTCGTCGCGATCGAAGGGCACGGCTTCGCCCTTCTTTTGCGGGATCGGCACGGGCACGACCTCGGCCGAGAACGCCCCGCTCTTCCACGCCTCCGCCGCCCTTCGTTGCGACTCCACGGCGAAACGATCCTGATCCTCGCGGGAGATCCCGTACTTCTCGGCCACGTTTTCTGCCGTCTCGCCCATCGAGATCAGCGGGAAACGCGCCTTCATGCGCGGGTTCTCGTACCGCCAGCCGAGCGTCGTGTCGTAGACCGGAGGCGGCGTGCGATCGAAGCCCGAGGCTTGCTTCGGCATGGAGAACGGCGCGCGCGTCATGCTCTCCACGCCTCCTGCGACAACGCACGTCGCCTCGCCCACCGCGATCATCCGCGCCGCGTCCGCGACCGCTTCGAGGCCCGAGCCGCAGAGCCGGTTCACCGTCACCGCCGGCACCTCGTACGGCAGGCCCGCGATGAGCATGGCCATGCGCGCCACGTTGCGGTTGTCCTCCCCGGCCTGGTTCGTCGCGCCGAACACCACGTGGTCGAGCCGCGCGGCGAGCGCCTCGTTGCGACCCGCGAGCGCGGCCACGACATGCGCCGCGAGATCGTCCGGCCGCACGGATGCGAGGCCTCCGGCGTAACGACCGATGGGCGTACGAACGGCGTCGACCACGTACACGGCGCGGGGCAAAAGGGACGATCGCGGGCTCATGCGCGAGGACTTTAGTACCGCCTCCCGAGGTCCCGCAAAGCTTCGTTTCAGGCGCGCCTCGGCAAGGGCGAACGTCACAGACGGATGCCCCCGATCCCCCCGCATGTTTTCTCCGGGCAGGCTGTTTTGTCGCATATCGCGACGAAATTCGCGGTACGCTCGGGTGCGATTGTCACGCGCGCCGGGGGGCGCCGCGCCACGACGAACAGCCATGATGAGCACCGAGCACCGAGCGCGCGAGGCCGGTCCGACCGAGGAACAACTCGCGTTCCTGGCGAGAGCCGGCGAGCGCCTTTCGACGTCGCTCGACCTGCGCACCACCCTGGCAAACCTGGCGCGGCTGAGCGTGCCGGCCCTCTGCGACTACTGCGTCATCGACCTCCTCGAGGCCGACGGTCGCCTCCACCGCGTCGAGTCCGCCCACATCGATCCGGTGAAGGAGCACATTCTCCGCGACACCGCAGTCCCACGCGACAGCGGCATCTGGTTCGCCGAGGTCGGTCCCATGTTCGCCGCGCGTGGCGAGCCCCTGCTCACGGCGAGCAACGACGGCGGCCCCGCGCCCCGGAGCCACCCTTTCCTGCCCGCGGCCGTCCTCGGCACCCTCTCGTCCATCAGCGCGCCCCTCGTGGCCTCCGGGCGAACCCTCGGCGTGCTCACGCTCGCCACGTCCGACTCGGGCCGCCGCTACGGCCCGGCCGACCTCGCGATCGCCCAGGACCTCGCGCGACGCGCCGCCCTCGCCATCGACAACGCGCGCCTGCACGCGGCCGAGCATCGCGCCCGTGAAGCGGCCGAACGCGCCGCCGAGCGCACCTCGCGCTTGCAGGCCCTCACCTCGAGCCTCGCCGCCGCACTCACGGCCACGCAGGTCGCCGACGCCGTCCTCCAGCAAGGCCTCATGGCCCTCGACGCCCGCGCCGCCGCGCTCGCCTTGCGCACGCTGGACGGACACCTCGAGATCATCGGCGCCCTCGGCTTCTCCCCGGGCCACCTCGCGCGTGGCGCCCGCCTCGCCGAAGACGCAGCCGGCCCGATCGGCGAGGCCCTCCGCCGCCGCCAGCCGCTCTGGCTCGAATCGCCCGACGCCATCGCCGAGGCCGTCCCGAGCGCGCTCCAGGATCCCACGGACAGCGACCCGCCGAAGGCCCTCGCTTGTTTGCCCCTCCTCCTCGACGACCGAGCCACCGGCGCGATCGTCTTCTCCTTCCGCGAGCCCCGCGCGCTCTCGCTCGAGGACCGCTCCTTCCTGCTCACGCTCACGCGCCAGTCGACGCAGGCCATCGAGCGCGCGCGCCTCTACGAGGTCACCGAGCGGGCCCGCGCCGCCGCCGAGCTCGCGACCAAGCGCCTCGTCGCCCTGCAACGCATGACGGCCGCGCTCTCCGACACGATGAGCCGCATCAAGGTCGCCGAGACCATCGTCGACCACGTGCGCGACATGCTCCCGAACTGCAAGGCCATCGTCGCCACCGTGTCCGCCGACGGCGAGCACCTCGACCTCGTCCGCGCCATCGGCCACACGCAGGACACCCTCGATCGATACGACCGCACGCGCCTCTCTTTCCCGTCCCCGCTCACGGACGCCGTGCGCGACCAGGCGCCGCTCTTCTTCGACGACTTCAACACCTACCGCGCGCGTTACCCGCACCTCGTGGTCCCTGGCGCCCAGGAGCCGCAATGCATCGCCGCCGTGCCTTTCGTCGTCGAGGAGCGCACCATCGGCGGGCTCTCGCTCCGGTTTTTCCGCTCGAGCCCACGCGCCGCGGAGGACAACGCGTTCATCCTGCACCTCGCGCGCACCTGCACGCAGTCGCTCGAGCGCGCCCATCTTTACGAGGCCGAACGAAAGGCGCGCGCTGACGCCGAGGTGGAACGACGGCGGCTCGGCCTCCTCGCCGAAGCGAGCGCCGTGCTCAACGCCTCGCTCGATCCCGCGGCCATCTCCGCGTCCCTCGCGCGCGTCGCCGTGCCTGCGTTCGCGCATTATTGCCTCGTCTGCAACCTCGACGAGGACGGCGCTCCCCAGTTCATCAGCGCCCTGCACGAAGATCCCGAGAAGGAAGCGCTCATACGCGACATGCGCGCGCGGTACCCCTTCGGCGAAAACCACCCGATCGTCGAGGTCGCGCGCACGGGCAAGGGGAAGCTCCTCCGCGTGAACGACGACGCCATCTTCCGGAGCATCGCCGCCGACGACGAGCACCTCGCGCTGATCCGCAGCCTCGGCAGCACGTCCTCGATCGTCGTCCCGCTCATCGCCCGGGGCCACACCCTCGGCGTGCTCTCCTTTGGCCTCACGCGTGGACGCTACAACCAGGCCGACCTCGCCCTCGCCGAAGAGCTTGGCCAGCGCGCCGCGCTCGCGCTCGACAACGCGCGCCTCCTCCACGAAGCGCAGGAGGCGAGCCGCGTGAAGGACGAGTTCCTCGGCGTCGTCTCGCACGAGCTGCGCACGCCGCTCAACGCCATCCTCGGCTGGGCCCGCATGTTACGCACCGGCGCCGTGCGCGAAGGCAACCAGCCTCGCGCCCTCGAGTCCATCGAGCGCAACGCCGTCCACCAGGCCAAGCTCATCGACGACCTGCTCGACGCTTCGCGCATCACAGCTGGCAAGCTCCGCCTCGACGCCTCCGTCCTCGAGCTCGCCCCTGTCGTCGAGGCTGCGGTCCACGCCGTCACCCCGGGCGCGACGAACCGGGATATCTCGCTCCACACGATCTTCGACACGGCGAGCATCCCGATCTTCGGCGACCCGAGCCGGCTCCAGCAGATCGTGTGGAACCTGCTTTCCAACGCGATCAAGTTCACCCCGAAGGGTGGCCGCATCGAGGTACGGCTCGCGCGTACGGGTGACGAGGCCGTGCTCCTCGTCTCCGACAGTGGACGCGGCATCCGCGCCGAGCTTTTGCCCCACGTCTTCGAGCGTTTCCGCCAGGGCGACGGCACCCTCACGCGCGCCTCGGGTGGCCTCGGCCTGGGCCTCTCGATCGTGCGTCACCTCGTCGAGGCGCATGGCGGCACCGTACGCGCCGAGAGCGACGGCCCGGACACGGGCGCGAAGTTCACGGTGAAGCTCCCCATCGCCAAGCCGCGCCCCCTGCCTGCCCCGGGCCCTCCGGTCGGCGAGCGTCAAACCGAGACGCGGGCCCTCGCGGGCTTGTGTGTGCTGGTCGTCGACGACGAACCCGACGCGCGTGAGATCCTCGAAGAGATCCTCGACCTCGCGGGTGCGACCGTAAAAACGGCCGCCGACGCCGCCGAGGCCCTACGAATCCTCTCCGACTTCGTGCCCGACGTGCTCGTCTCGGATCTCGCGATGCCCGACGAGGACGGCCTCTCGCTCATCCGCAAGATCCGGAACCGCGCGCCGGACCGCATTGCGACGATCCCGGCCATTGCGCTGACGGCCTATACGAGGCCAGAGGACCGGGTGCGGGCGTTGAATGCGGGATTCCAGATGCACGTGCCGAAGCCAGTGGATCCGACGGAGCTCGTGGTGACGATCGCGAGTTTGCAGACGCTTTTGGCTTGAGGGGGTGTTCCAGGGCGTCGCGCCGGGGCGTCGCGCCGGGGCGTTGCCCCGGACCCCACCAGGGGTTGTCCACCCCTGGACCCGGACCAGGCACGGCCTGGACC
>JANMGF010000683.1:0-12162 GCA_031374535.1 Polyangium sp. (in: bacteria) | reverse complement strand
CATGCGCAAGGTGAGCGCAGGCGGCAACGTGCAAACGTCGTGGACGGGGAGCTGAGATAGACACGAGCCCCCGTAGAACAGCCGCTCTGCACTCTCGAGCACGTCGGACCAGTTGGAGCTCAGCCCCCGCAGCTTCTCCAGCCCATCGACCAAGATTACCAAACCCTCTTGTCCGCGCTGCCTTGCTTCATGATTGCGGAGGACGAGATCGTCCCGCGCCTCGGTGATGAACCGCGACGTATTAACCTCGAATTCCGCGAGGAAGGCTGCTCTCGCCGCAGGCTCGCCGTCACGCAGGCGCCGCCAACGCGGCGCTAGGGGCTTTCCGTCCGCCTCGTGAAGGGCCGCAAACGTCTTTAGGAGGATCGCGAGGAGCAAATCCGCCTCGTGGAGGGGGCTCGTCAGGTCCAGCACTTCCTCGGCAGCGATGTGAACGACGAGGAAGTTACCGCCCTGCCGGGAGCTCAACCGCGCCCCGAGCCGCAAGAGCTCGGTCGTGACTCCCGACCCGGGCAGACCCGTGAAGAACTCGCACACAGGTCTGGTCGAGAGCTCGATGCGTGCTGCCAGCTTCTCGACCCATCGGTCGCCTCGGGCGTCACCCGGCAAGGCATCGATGTCGACGTTGCGCGCGTCCTCGGGGGCGAGCGGCTCGTCGGGCGAGCAGAGGTTGTAAAGGATCTTTCGCGTCGCCCGATCGATGCTCATCCTGGCGCTCCGAACCTCCGCCGGTCTCTACCACGGCTCGCACGCGAGCGTGGCACGGATCGGGCCAGCCACGCGCGAACACTCCTCACCTGCCGGCGTCGCTTTGCCGCAGCCCAGCCTGTGGAAATCGTGAACAGAGGGGGTTGATGCGCGTCAACCGCCTCTGTCCACGAGGGTCCGGGGGGGTCGACCGCGCGTCAACCGCCTCTGTCCACGAGGGTCCGAGGGGGTCGGCCCGCGGCTGACCCTTTGGGTCGACGACGACGCGAGGGTGTCGACGCGCGTTGACCCCTTCGGTAGACGACGACGCGAGGGTGTCGGCACGCGGCGGACCCCCGAGGGAGACGACGACGCGAGGGGGTTTTCGCGAGGGGAGGGTCTCGGCGACCGGAATCTTGGGTCACCCATGGGTTGCCGGCAGGGAGGTACCTGGGGCAAGATCCGGCTGTCATGCAGATCCAGGAGGAGGCACCGCGCCCAGCCAACCCGCTCGCGACCTTCGACGAGGATTACGAGAAGGCCGTCCTGCACCTGGCGTGGGATCGGCATGCGGGGACGAAGGAGCGGACGCTGCTCTTCGCCATGGTCGAGCTCCTTCCGATCGAGGTGCCTCCGCCGCTCGACGATGGGGAGCAGAGCGAGAGGCTCGGGGGGAAGAGCGAGCACCACGTGTACCTACGCCGGGTGGTGATGTCGGCGCGGCAAGCGCTCGGGTGGTACCTGGAATGCCGGCGTGGGGTGGCGGTGCTGCCGGAGGAGGACGGGTCGATCCTGGGCGTGGAAGCGGGAGGGCGGAAGCTCGAGCTGGCCGACCTGGGGGAGGAGCCGCCGTGGCCGACGTTGGTGTGCGTGTCGGGCGAGAGCAACACGACGCCGTTTTGCCCGGCATGGCACCAGCATCCGCGGGTGCATCATCTGGTGCCGCTCTCGGAGATGAGGCTGGAGAAGCTGTGGGTGAGGGAAGCGGAGCGGGAGAAGGCGACGCGGTGGCTCACGGACCGGCTGCATTTCGAGCTTGAGGAGTATCCTGAGTATTGGGGGTCGGTGCATCTGGTGGCGCCGAATCCGGTGTATCGGAAGCTACGGACCCGGTTGCAGCCGCGAACGCCGCCGAAGGAGTCGGTGCTCCTCCAATTTCAGCCGAGGGCTGGGAAAAGCGTGGAGGGGCTCGAGCTGACGTTCACGGAGAAGGAGCCGTGGGGGCTGCTGGATGTGCGGCATGTGGTGGTGAAGAGGCCGCTGATCAGGTTGGATTTTGATCGAAAAGTAACGGCTACGAAACAGGACGTTTATGATCGGAAGCGAGGGGTCCTCGCGCCCTCGTACCATGAAACGGTTTTCCTGAGAAGTATCGCTATTGGGATGCAGCTCGTTACTGGGCAGGTGCGCGTGGAGGGAAAGAAGCCCGGTGCGTCGTACGAGGTTCGTCGAGTGAGCAAGCCGGAGACCAGTATTATTGGCGATGATGGCCCCAAAGCACCGTCGGCCGGTCCACGCATGCTCGAGGTGCAGCGAGCAAGAAAAAAACGCTCCGATGCGAAGCTTCGGGACCAGCGCTGGTTCTCGGGGCAACAAGAGGAGGCGGCGGAGGTGCTGCGTTCTATCATTCATGCAGCCCGGCGCGACGTCTTGCTGGTCGATCCGTATTTCGGCCCCGATGAGCTTTATACATTCTCGCTCGCCGTGGCGCAGGAGGACGTACCAATTCAGATCCTCAGCTCGGCCAAGTACCTGAAATCCAAGAAGACCAAGGACGGCAAGCCTCTACCGCGAGGGCCCGGGGAAGAGTTGCTGGAGAACCTCGAGCATATCGCCAAGCACGCGCGTATGAATCCTATCGAAATACGCGTCATGAAGGGTAAGCGGTCGAGCATTCACGATCGCTTCTTGCTCGTGGATGGCCGTGTCTGGTTAATTGGTTCTTCGCTCAACGAGTTTGGCGCGCGCGGCACCATGATGGTTACATTACCGGAGCCCCACTCGGTTCGACAGCATCTGCTCAAGGCGTGGGATGCTGCAATGGACCTGAAGGTCTGGGTCGAAGAAGAACATAGGAAGCGTCAGGCTATCACTGCCTCGGGGGCCCAATGAGAGACCCTCGCTTTGGCAGGGCGTACGACCGGGCGGATCGGCGGAAGCCCTTGGACGGCGACATCGCGCGGGCACGTGTCCTCGGTGAGCAAATCGCGCTTCTATCTCCTGATCGTGAGTCTTTGAGGCGGGCGCATGAAGAACTCGCCCGACAGCCGATCGCCATCTGGGAGGCATTCGACGAGGGGTACATCAAGGGCGTGCACGCCGACGATGCGCGTCGCCGAGCGTGGGTCGACTTTCTCAACAAAGAGATCCGTGATTCGGCCGTAGATCCAGGTTTGTTGCTCTTGTCTCCCAAGCTTGACGGCGAGCAGTTCAAGGCGCAGGTGGCGGCTTGGCGAGAGGAGCAGGATCCTCTCGCGGTATTGGATTTTCGGCAGCGGGATCCTATTTCATACCGAGGCGATCATCCATTCGATTATCTGCATCTTCTGCTGCTCGTTGACCGTGCCGCCTGGTGCAGCGCCATGGACGCCCTACCAACGCCGGGTGTCATGGAGATGGCGCTTTTCAACTACACGCATCTGGACCAGGATCGGGAGCTCATCGAGACCCTCATTGAGATAGCTCCTCCGGTATTCGATGAAGAGGGCCGCTGGCGTGACAGCCGAAGCGTCCTCGCGCTACTCGTAATCGATCGAGTGATCGTGCATGCTCGTTCGCTGCGTGAAGCGGTCCTTTCACGTAGGCATGTTCGAGGTTCGGAGCAGAAGCCGAGCCAGGACGAGATGGACGCGCTTGAAAATCACGAAATCGTCCCCTGGATGCGCAAGGTATTCAGGCTTTTGCTTGCTCGGTCCGATGGCAAGCACATGGGTACCCGCCTGCGTGGGTATCTGGCCCGCACGGAGCTTCTGGGGTGGCACCGCCCGCCTGGCGAGACATGGCTGGCCGAGGAGCAGGCTCTTCATCGTCTGGCGGAAGTCATGGCCTCCGCGGGGCTAGGCGTCTGTGACGTGCGCGCGGCTTGGCAAAGCGTGCTGGCGATCGAGGATGCGAAACAGGCGAAGGAAAAAAGTCGACGCGTGATTGGAAGGCGTGCAGGCGCCCCGAAGGTCGAGCGAGACCACGGCGAGGGCGCCGTCAGCCTCCAGGGAGAAGGTCTACCGCTATTGCTCGGTGCCGCGATCATGCTCGGAAACGAGCCGCAAGATCAGTCAGAGCTCGAAGCGTTCTGGTCCTGGTTCGTGGAGCTGCTCGAGGGTCGTGACCCTGGTCTTTCGCTCGTGACACATGGGTCATCCATCGTCCACATGCCACAGCGGTTCGGATTTCTGCTCTCGATGCTGCCCGGAGCGGGGGCGCTCTTCCGGAATGCCTACATCGCCCTCGAACCACTGAGGCGCCGAGCGGAGTTCTAGTTTCGGTATGAGGATTTCGACCACGATCTGGAGAGCGTCCTGCTCCTTCGCGTGGGCCTGAACGCTGTCGTGAACTGGGCGCATCGTACCCAGGAGAGTGGCGGCGACGTGCAGGCCGCACATGAGCTGTTCTGGTGGATCTACGACGCCGCCCGGAGGCTGTGGCTGACTGCGGGGCACGACCTGGAGCGACGAAAACAGACCTTGGTTCCCCTGTGCTTTGCATTCATGCCCGAGCTGTTCGGCAGCTCGCTGCCCGATGCCCTTCGGCGCGCCGTCCCTCCGATCGCGAACGAGCCCTGGATGGTCTGCTCCGCAGGCTGGTTTTTGTGGGCCAATGGGATCGAACCCGAGCGCCTCGTCTCGTTGCTGCGCGACGCAGGAGCGGATCTACGAGGATCCCTACGGGATGCATTTCAATGGGCGAAGCTCACGGAATCGGAAGAGCAGCGACGTACTCTTCGAGAGAACCCCGAGTTCCCCGCGAACCTCGAAGAGCTTGCCCGCGCCCTGAACCTGAAGCTCGACGAGCCAGAGGCCATCGAGCCACCGCCCGCGACCGAACGCACACGCCGCCGCGACGAGCTTTCAAGCCGCATCCCCTGGGGCGCAGCTCTCCTGCGTCGACTCGATGAGGAGGGGCTTTCGCTTCAGCAGATCATCCCCCACGACGCAAACACCTGGCTTGTGCAAGCCACTGTCCCGCCCGCGTTGCGCGACCGCTTCGGCCTCTCACCCGAGATCCGCATCCTCGTCCTCCACGGCCAGGTCCGAGGGCGCGATCTGCGCATGGCCATGCAGGAGCCTGCGGGGGCCGCGTCCGTCGATCCCGACCTCATCGTCATCGCCAGCGACCAGCCCGAACTCGCCCGCCGTCTTCCCAGGCTCGCAGGCCCCTGGGGACAACGTATCCCCTGGCCCCCGATCGATGGCCAGTTCGCCCCCCTCGCCGATACCCTCCGCGAGCACCTTCCGGCGTTTGATCTCTTCGAGTATCGCGATCCCGTGCAAGGGAGCGCCCTCGTGGGTCGGGAGGCGCAGGTCGACGATATCTCGGCACGGTTGCTTCGGGGCGAGGCCGTCGGGGTCGTCGGCCTACGTAAGGTCGGCAAGAGCTCCCTTCTTCGAGCCGTCGCGGAGATCCTCGATCCGATCGGCGCGCGGCTCGGCATGTTCGAGTCGCTGACCGTGCCGCTGCCCGAAGCCGAGCCGGAGGCGCTGGTCATTTCCATTGACGTGCAGGGAGTGGCAGGGCGAGAGCTCGCGGTGCTCCTCGAGCGGCTGGGCGAAAGGCTCGAAGAGCGGCTCGCGCTGGCGGGGATCAAGCACGCCCCCCCGACGAACCCCAAGGAGATTTTCCTCGACGCGAAGGAGACTCCCGATGCCGATCCGATGGAGAAGTTACGCGGTCTGCTGCGAATGGCCCTCTCTCGTACCACATTGCCCATCTGCTTCATCCTCGACGAGTACGATCTGCTCTTCGAAGGTTACAGTGGCGAGGCGGGGATCCCCGGCGTCGAGCGGCTCCTCGGGATGCTCCGTTCGGAGGCGCAGGCGACGGGGCGCGTGGGGCTCGCCTTGGTCGGCCGGGACCCGGTCTTTCTTGATCGGCCCCTGCTCGGTGGATTCACGAATCCTCTCGCTGGATGGGCAAAGCCCGTGTTTCTCGGGCCACTCACGCGAGATGGCGCGGACGAATTGCTCTTGCGCCTCGGCAAGCGGGTGGGGCTCGACGTGGGAGCAGCGACGCGTGAGACGGCGTGGCAATGGACGGGCGGTCATCCTCTGCTCTTGCGTCAGTATGGCGCGGCGCTCTACGAGCTGGCGCAGGCCCCTCCTTCACGGCCCCGCCCTGTGCCGACCGACCCGATACACGAGGACGCGGTCGAGCTCTTCCTGAAGCGAGACGCCGTCCATACGATTTGCAGCGAGGTGCGCGCGCTGCTCGATGCTCGTTTCCCGGAGGCGCTGTCGCTGCTGGAGGCGCTCGCCGACGCGCCGCCGGAGCAGGCGCGGGCGATCATGGAACGACACGGCGGACCGTCGGCGCGCGGGGTCACGGTCCTATCGAGGTTCGGGCTCATGATGGGGAAGGCGGAGCAGCCTTCCCTGCCTCGTGTGTATCGTGCGGAGTTTTCGGTTTTATGGCCGCGGATCCGGAGGAGCGTCGCCCGTGGGGCATAGCAACAATCCGTATAAATGGACGGCCCATCAACCCAAGCACCCCGTGCGGCGGGAGGAGCTGCTTACCAGGGTCACAGAGAGAATTCTGTGCGGGGAGAGCGGTTATCTCGTCGGTTGTCGCGGCATGGGAAAGTCGGTCTTCATGCGCCAGCTCGTCGAGGAGCTTCGGTCCCGCTCCGACGTCGAGGTCTTCTTTTTCCCGAAAGCCCAGCCGAACGAGACGCTTGCAGCGGAGATCGAGGCCATCGCCGATCAGATGGTGCAGGCGAGCGCGAACCGCGGCGAAGCGCCGAAAGTCCAGGACAAGCTGCAGGACAAGCTGCGCCAACACTCTGCACGCCAAAAGCTGCGAGAGCTCTTCGACACATACCTGAAAGCGGCCCCCACCGACCGCGAGCGCGTGGTGCTGCTCTACGACGAGCTCGACGGTTATGCAGGCTTCGGCCGCCCTTTCTTCAGCGAGATAGAGGACATCCGCAAGAACTCGGAGGGTCAGATCGTTGTGTTCGCCGCCGGGGGCCTCGGCCTCATGGCGCTCGACACGCTTTTCGGCTCGCCCTTCTTCTCTCGAGCCACGCCGGAGATCCTCGAACCCTTTGATGCGTTTGGGCTGGGGCGCCTCGCCGAACCTTTCGAGGAGCGAGGTACGCCGCTTTCCCCGGAGGTGCTGGAGACATTACGGCTTGCGAGCGGCGGTAACCTCGCGCTTTCGACATTCTGTTTTCATGCCTTGTGGGTGATCGATGCCCCGTCCCCCCGCGACGTAACGGAGATATTCGGTCGCTTTCGCGACAAGCACGTCAAGTTTCTCGATGCGATACGAGATCCGGTGTTCGATACACGCATCTCCAATGCCCCTGAGCTCGTTTGGCGGGAATTCCAGCAATCTGGTCAGCGGATGACCCAGAAGCGGCTGCGCGCCATCGTCCAGAGCGCTACGGGGACGCAGAAGATCAAGGAACATTGGGTCTTCGACATGCTCCGCTCGACAGGCCTCATCCGCGCCTCGGACGATGCCTACCGGCAGTCCGACATCGAGATCGAAATCATTCCGAGCATCCTGACCCTCGACGTCGCAGAGCCCGCGAGCACGCGCGGGTCCCTTCGGGATCAGCTCGTAGCCGATCTATGTGATGTCCTCGCGAGCATTCACCGGATGGCCCCCGATTTCTTTCGGAGCACCACCAAGAATGACAAGCAGATCCTCCCGGAAGCCGTCTTCGCCGCGGCGTTGATTCTCGGGCTCGAGCCACGCGGCTGGAAGGCGGAACGCGAGGCGCAATCCGCCGCTGGGCGTACGGACATCAAGGCCCGGCACCCTACGTTCGTGGATGAGTGGGTCGTGATCGAGGTCAAGCTCTGGGGGCGCAACGACTACGATGACATTCACGCCCAAGTGCGTAGCTACTGGACGGACGGCGTGAATGCACTCGCGACGGTGATGGTCGCGGACCTGAAGGACGAGGACTGGGCAGCGATATACGAAGAGAAGTGTCTGAAGGCGAAGTCCCTGACGTACGAGCAGAAGCCCCAGCTACCCGTCCCCGTCCTCACTGCCCATTTCGTCGCTCGTACCGATGGGTGCGCGGTCCAGGAAATCGATCACTTCCTCCTGCGCCTACCGAAGCGACAATAACCCGAAGCCAGGGCCACGCACACTTCACCGCAGCCCACACCCCATCGTCACCGCCTGATCCACCTTCGCCCGCTCGATCGCCCTCGAATCCGCGTCCACCGTCACCCGTATCTGCACCTCGCCGCCGAGCCCCACGCGCGCCACGCCTTTGAGCAGGTCCCCCACGATTCCATCCACGTGCGCACCAATCGCCGAGGCGCCGACCTCCGAGCAGGGGATCGATCCGTCGAGGGTCATCTTGATCCGCGCCGACATACCCTCGCGTTTCACGGTGCCAGGGCCCGCGAGCTGGAAAGCGCCGGCGCTCACGGTGGCCTTCGAGATACGTACTTCCCCGAGGCTCGGCGTGATCTCGAACGTCGCCCCGAGCTTCGTCTTGCTCCCGAAGACGATGCCGTCGAGCTCCGGCGGATGCGGCGGCACCCAGCCTTTCACCTCGAAAGACGCCGTCCCTGCGTGCATCCCCCCCGACTCGGGACCGCCGAAAAACACCTTCCCCGTGCCCTCCACCGTCGCGTCGCGCAGATCCGCCGGCACGTTCAGCCCTCGACTCCGCGCGAGCTCGGACACCCGCAGCGACGGCACCGTCGCCGCGACGCTCATCGGCTTCGACGCCGTGTCCAGCGCGAGCCGCAGCGGTGCGGCCTCCGCCGCCTCCGCGCCGATCCAGACCGACACCGGATCCTTCTCGTTCCACCGCGCCCCCACGAGGCCCAGGTTCGTCCCCTCGAACGTCACCGTCCCCTCGAACGCCCCTGCGTCGCCGGCCGCCTTCGTCGCTCGGCCGGTGAGCACGATCCAGGGGGAGTGCCTCGAGCCCCCGTTCAGGGTCACCTCGGCGGTCGCCGGCAGATCCAGGGCGCCCGGGTGGGTGCGATCGAAGGTCGCGAGGGCGAGGAGGCGCTCGTCGAGCGGGCCGACGAGCGTCACCACCGCGCTCCGGGCGTCGATCCGCGTGGGGGACAGGCCGGCGAGGTCCACGGCGAGCCACGAGGCCTCGGCGGACAGGCCCAGGACGCCTTCGAGTTTGGCCTTGGCGCCGTGGAGCACGACGCGGCCCCACCGCAGCGTGAGGTCGTCGAACGTGAGCTCGATGCCCCGCGCCCGCGCTTCCTTCTCGACCCACCACCGGGCCAGATCTCGGTGACCAAGTCCCACGCCGAGGCCCAGGGCCGCCGTCGTGACGAGCAGAACCACGGCGATTCGCCGCCTCCGGGGGGCCTTGGCGGGGGGCTGGGGCACCGTGTCGGGCAGCGTGTCCATGGGCCTCCCTGCTAGCACGTCGGGGGCAGCGAGACCCTCGCCCGCCTTCCGCATGGTTTCGAGGCGCGCCTCGGACGTATACTGCGCGGCATCATGGCGGAAGGGACGCTGGCCCAGCCGGGCGACGTGATCGCCCGTAGATATCGGGTCGAATCCTGGCTCGGCCAGGGCAACATGGCCATCGTCTACCAGGCCAAGCACGTGAACACGGGCAAGGCGTGCGCGCTCAAGCTCGTGCACCCGCACCTCGTCACAAAGAAAGAGTTCGTCGATCTCTTCGTGAAAGAGGCGCAGCTCGGCGCGCGCATCGGCGAAAATCCGCACATCGTCGACGTCTTCGACGCAGGCCTCGACGAGCAACGCAAGGTCCCGTTCCTGGCGATGGAGCTGCTCCAGGGCGACACGCTGGAGAGTTACCTCAAGAAACACGGGAGGCTGCCGCCCAGGCTCGCGCACACGGTCTTCGAGCACCTCGCCGACGCGCTGGATCAAGCGCACGGGGCGGGGGTCATCCATCGTGATCTGAAGCCCGGCAACCTGTTTTTGGCCCGCGACAGGAAGGGGCAGATCCTGCTCAAGGTGATGGACTTCGGCATCGCGAAGGTGCTGGAGAGCCACGAGCAACGCGCAGCGACGCAGATCGGATCCCCCGCGTACGCCGCGCCCGAGCAGCTCGGCGCGACGCTGCGGAGCCTCGCCGCGAGCCAGGGGATCTCGATCTCGCAAGGCGTGCAGGCGTCGACGGACGTGTGGGCACTGGGGCTCGTGGCCTACGAGGCGCTCACGGGCGTGCACCCCGGTCAGTACTGGGGCGTGGATACGTACGCAGACCTGATGATCTGCATCGCGCTGGAGGATCATCCGGCGGCGTCGCAACGCGCGGGTGACCTCGCGAGGCACCTGCCGCCGGGCTTCGACGCGTGGTTCGGGCGCTGCATCCAGCGTGATGCGCTCGCGCGGTGGCAGTCAGCCGGGGACGCGGTGCGCGACCTCGTGCGGATCCTCGAGGCGTGGACGGCCGATCCGCTGGGCGGGGAGATGAAGGTCGCGGCGTTCGAGGCGCCGGTGTCGTCGAAGGCGCGCGCGGCCGCGAAGCCGCTCCCGAGGCCTGCGCCGAAGCCGGCGGCGGCTGGCCCGCTGCGGCCGTCGGTGACGGGACTGCCGCTCAAGTTGCAGGTGGCGAAGGCGGCGGTGAGCACGCCGGAACCGGAGAAGGCCACGACGCCCGAACCGCCGAAGACGGGACCCACGCCGAAGGCCGCGCCCGCTGCCGCTGCACCTACGCCCACGCCCGCTGCCGCTGCCGCGCCCGCGCCCGCGCCCGCGCCCGCTGCCGCTTCCGTTTCCCTCACCGATTCCGCGTCTACGGAGCTCGATCTCGAGGTGCCGGCTCGTCCCGGTCCGCCGGGCAAGCCGCCGGCTTTGCCGCAACGCAAGCCCATGCCTCCGCCCATGCCCGTGCGGCGCGAGCCTCCGCCCAAGCCCGCGGCGCCGCCGATGTCGCCGAAAGAGCGCGCGCGTTTGCAGGAGCAGGCGATGGCGTTCGAGCAGGAGGGACAGTGGGCGGAGCTCTGCGAGGTCTTGCGCAAGCTCGAAGCCGCCGAACCCACGGTCGAACGCAAGGGGCGGTATCTCTACCAGCTCGGTGTCATCCACCTCGATCGGCTGGACCAACCCGACCGCGCGCTCGCGTTGCTCGAGGAGGCGCTCGACAAGAATCCGGGGCTCGTCGAGGCGTTCGATCAAGCCGTGGCGATCCACGAAGGGCGGGCCGACTGGAAGCGGATCGAGCGGGCCTACCGCAAGATGCTGCACCGGCACGCAGGCACGGAGGACACGGCGCTCAAGCACCGGCTCTGGCTCAAGCTCGGGGAGATCTATCGCGACCTCTTCGACAACGCCGGCGCCGCCGTCGAGGCCTTCCGCATGGCCGTGCGCAACGCGACGCGCGAGGAGGTGGTGAACGATCACCTCGTGCTCGCCGATCTGTGCGCGCACATCGGGCAGGTCGACGACGCGATCGCCTCGTACCAGAACGCGGTGCGCGCCGATCCCGGGCAGGTCGACGCATACCGGGCGATCTATCGGCTCAGCGTGGATCGCAGCGCGTACGATCCGGCGTGGTGCGCCGCGGCCGCGCTCTCGTTCCTGCGCGAGGCGGACGAGGAGCAGGTCGGCTACTTCCAGGACTACCGCCCCGACGGCCGTATCCAGGTGAGAGGCCGCTTCGACGGAGAGCTCTGGGCGCGGCACGTCTTCCACGAGGATCAAAGCCTGCTCGTCGGGAAGGTCTTCGAGATGATGGCGCGCGCGGCCATGAAGGCGAAGATGGAGGCGCTGCGGCAACGCAAGGAGCTGCTCGCGCTCGATCCGTTCCTGCGGCAGGATCCGACGACGTCGAGCGTGGGGTTCGTCCGGACGATGGGCTGGGCGTCCCGCGTGCTCGGGGTCTCGTGTCCCGCGCTTTTCGTGCGAAGTGACGTGCCAGGAGGGATCGTCGCGGTGCCGGCCGAGCCCCCCGCGTCGGTGGTGGGGCAGAGCTTGCTCGGCGGTTTTTCCGCGGAGGAGCTCGCGTTCATCGCGGGCAAACACCTCGCGATGTACCGGGGCGAGCACTACATCAAGCTGCTCTTCCCGAGCGCGCGCGAGCTGACGGTCATCTTTCACGCGGCCGTGAAGATGGTCATGCCGGACGCGAACACGCCGCGCGATTTCGAGCAGCACGCAGAGGCGACGGCCAAGGCCCTGCGAGGGTTCATGGGGCCCCGCGAGCAGGACGGCTTGCGTACGGTGGTGCGGAAATTCGTGTCCGAGCGGGAAGAGGCGGACATCGACCGCTACTTCCGCGCGGTCGAGTTCACGGCCACGCGCGCGGGCTTCGTGCTGGTCGGAGACCTCGGCGTGGCGAAGAAGATC
>JANMGF010000639.1:0-3913 GCA_031374535.1 Polyangium sp. (in: bacteria) | reverse complement strand
CGCGCCTTCACCGCGGTCGGCGATGACGCCGCGCTCGAGGCCCTCGGGCCCGACGGCGCCCCGCTCGAGCTCTTGCCCTCCGACTTCGCCGCGCTCGTTTTTGCCGTCGAGGAGCTCGATCCGGCGTGCGTCGAGCGCCTCGTCCTCTCGGATGCGCGGGGCGCGCCGCTCACGCTCGACGGCCGTGAGCTCGTGGTGGGTGAGCGTCGTTTCGACCTCAACGCCCCGCTCGAGTGGCGCCCCTTCGTTTTCCAGGAGGCCTTCGGCCAGGCCGTCGCCGTGTACCAGGGCACCTCGATCCGGCAGGGCGGCAGCGAGGCCGTGCTCGTCGCGCTCCTGCCCTCGATCCTGCCTTACGAGCTCGGCGAGGATGGCGAGATCGATCGTGGGCTCCTGCGTGATCTGCGCCTGATGCAGGCCGCGCCCGAGGAGCCGCCGCCCCGCGACGCGCGTGTGGCCATCGATCGACTCTTCGTCCTGCCCGTTCGCTCCGCGCTCGACAAGGCGCCCCGCGCCTCGCAACAACCGTCGCGGGCGCGCGCTTAGTCGGAGCGTAATTTTGCGCGGAAACGGTCGTCCGCGCGGACGCTTGACGCGACCCGTCGCTCACGGCTACACCGGCCGGCCGGAAGAACTCCAGCCGCCGACAACGTCGGCGCATCGCGCCCGGGAGGCACCATGGCCGTCGACATCCAGAAGCTCTTCAACGAAGAAGTCCCCGCCAAGATCGCCGCGAACCCCACCGGGGCGAAGGCCATCGGCGGCAAGTACCTGTTCATCATCGCCGGTGAAGGCGGCGGCGAGTGGTTCATCGACCTGACGGCTCCGAGCACCCAGGCGGGCAACCCCGGCGGCGCCGACGTCACCATCAAGATCGCCTCGTCGGACTTCCCCAAGCTCATGGAGAACCCGCAAGCGAACGGCATGCAGCTCTTCTTCGCCGGCAAGCTCAAGTTCGAGGGCAACCAGATGCTCGCGATGAAGCTGAACAAGCTCTTCGAGCTCTGATCGATCCCTGAGCACGACCGAGGCCGGCGCTCTTCGGAAACGTCCGAGGTCCGCCGGCCTTCGTTCATCTGTCGTCCCCGATCGTTTCGGCTCAAAGGAAACGCATGCGCCCCCTCGTCGGCAAACGTATCCTCGACCTCTCGCGGCTCCTTCCCGGCCCCTTCGCGACGCTCGTGCTCGCCGATCTCGGCGCCACCGTCGACAAGATCGAGGACATGGCCGGCGGCGACTACCTCCGCCACATGCCCCCGGCCCTCGCGGGCGAGTCCGCCGCCTTTCAGCTCTTGAACCGCGGCAAACGCAGCGCTGTGCTCGACCTCAAGCGCCCCGAGGGTCGCGCCGCGTTCGAGCGCCTCGTCGCTTCGTACGACGTGCTCTTCGAACAGTTCCGCCCCGGTGTCCTCGAGCGCCTCGGCCTCGGACACGACGTCCTCCGCGCGAAGTTTCCGAAGCTCGTCATCTGCGCCCTCACGGGGTACGGCCAGGATGGCCCGCTGAAGGGCCGCGCCGGCCACGACATCGATTACCTCGCGCGCGGCGGCCTGCTCGGCGCGCAAGGCCCCGAGGACGGACCGCCCCAGCCGCCCGGTTTCCAGCTCGCCGACGTGAGCGGCGGCATGTGGTCCGTCATCGCGATCCTCGCGGCGCTCGCCGAGCGGGATCGCACGGGCGAGGGAAGGGTGCTCGACATCTCGATGACCGACGGCATCCTCGGCTTCGCCACGGTGACGCTCGGCGCCTCGTTCGCCGGCGAGACCCGCCCCCGCGGCACCGACGTGCTCGTCGGCGGAATCGCGCCCTACGGCACGTACCTCTCGAAGGACGGACATGCCTTCGCGCTCGGCGCGCTCGAACCGAAGTTCTGGATGTCCTTCTGCGCCGCGGCCGGCCTCGAGCCGAGCATGGAGGCGCTCGTGCCGGGCCCGCACCAGGCCGAGATCAAGGCGTCCGTCCGCGCGGCCTTCGCCGAAAAAACGCGCGAGGCGTGGATCGCGATCGCGGCCCGCCACGACTGTTGCCTCGAACCTGTCTTGCGCCCCGACGAGCTCCGCGACGATCCGCTCGTGAAGGCACGCGAGCTCTTCTTCGACCTCCCGAGCCCGCGCGGAGACATCCCCCAGATCCGGCTGCCGGTCACGCCGCGCGACGTCGCCTTCACCCCGCCTCCGCGCTCGGGCGAACACACGCGCGCCGTCTTCCGCGATGCAGGGTTCGAAGAGGCCGAGATCGACGAGCTCGCCCGCGCGGGTGTGATCCGCCAGGGCGAGGACGCCTGATCAGATCTTCTTGAGCTCGTCGACGAACTCCCAGTCGGCGACGAGCCCCTTGCGCAGCAGCACCGACAAGAGCGCGGCCGCGACGGCCTCCCACCGCAGGTTCGGTCCGAGGATCTCGCGCGCATCCGCCCCGTGACAAACCGCGCGCAGCGCTGCCACGAGATCACGCGCCGTGAGCCCTGCCCGATCGTCCTCGGCGCCCATCGTCGACGGCGGCAGCTCGTCCTCCACCGGTGCCCCGGCTGGCTGCGCGAGCGTCTGCACGCGTTTCCTTTGCTTGCGTTGCGCCGGCAGCGAGATCGTCGTGCCGTCGAGCAATGTCAGCGCGATCATCCGCGGCGCTCGGCCTCGTGGCTCGGGGATCGTGTCCACGGGCTGCGAGCTCGGCGGCATGCTGCCCTCGTCGAGCGTCGGCGGCTGCGGATCGTCCGTGATTTCGAGAACGCGCCGGAGCCGCTCCGAAGGCGGAGGCAAGGGCCGCGCTTCCACGATCGAGACCCGCGTCTTCGCCGCGACCTCCTGGAGCTGCGGTGATTGCGCGCCAGGATCCGGCAACGTGGGCGGAGGCGGCCCATCGGGCGCCGAGGGGAGCTTGCTGCGCATCGCAGGCGCGGGCATCGCCTCGGCAGCTGCGGCGGCCTCCTGCGTGACGGCCGGCGGCGGTGTCTTCGGCGCCACGCGTGCTGCGATCGGTTGCGGCCTCTCCGGCGAACGCGCGGGCTCCGAGCCAGCGAGCTCCGCAGAGCTGACCGTGACCTCGGCGACCTCGACCGAGGGGCCATCCGCCGCGGCGAGCGACACGTTTGTTGCTTCGCGCGCGGCCGTCTCCGTCGTGTCCTCGGGCCTCGTGCCATCGGGCGTCGTGTCGCGCTCCGCGATCGGCGCGGGCTCGGTGGTCGGCATCTGCGCGACAGGCGCGACAGGCGCGGTCACCTGCACGTCGTAGTACACGCGGATCGCGTTCCGGATGTCACTCGGCGGCGCGATCATCGCCTTCACCGGCAGCCCCGAGTGCTCGTTACACGCGCGCAGACCCTCCTCGTTCGAGGGATCGTCCATTGCGACGTAGAGCGTCTGCCCTTGCCCGCGCACGTGACGCACGTAGATCGGCACCACGCAGAAGCGCTCGGCCACGTGGTGCGGCACGAGGTTCAAGAGCTGCCGCGAGAACTCGATGTGCAGCAGCGAGACCCACGGCACGCTGAGCTGATGCGAGAGGATCTGTGTGAGCTGGGTCTCGTTGATGTGGCCTCGCTCCACGAGCAACGTCCCGAGGCGTCGCCCGTCGGTTTTTTGGAAGGCGAGGACCTCGTCGAGGTCTTGCTGCGAGAGCATTCCCGCGTCGACGAGGAGCTGACCGAGACGGAGGCGCTGCGAAGACATCGGCCCGCAGGTTAGCCCATCGCACCGTGGAGCTACCAGTTGTTGGGAGACCCGGTTTGCGCGGGCAGAACCGAGCACCCATCCCACGCGTGGCCGTGATATCTTCCCGCGCGTGTCGGATGTCCTCTGCCCCCAGTGCGCCACGGCGTGCGATCCGGCTCACCGCTTTTGTCATGTCTGCGGTTTCCCGATCTCGGAGCTACAGACCCGGGCCGAGGATCCGTTGCTCGGTACGACGCTGCCCG
>JANMGF010000582.1:0-3847 GCA_031374535.1 Polyangium sp. (in: bacteria) | reverse complement strand
GCCGCGCGCAGGATGAGGGGCTCCGGCTTGCGCGCGCCGCTCTTCAAGGCCGCGAGATACGGCTCGTTGATGAAGAGGATCGCGTCCGGATCGTAGAGCTTGAATCTCTCGTTATAGACCAGCCGCTTGTCCTTCAGCGCGTCCCGCGCGAGCGCCGCGTGGACCCTGTACGTGCGCGAAGGCGCGTTCGGCGGACAGACGGGAGGAGAAGCCAGGGGCGAAATGGGTGGGTTGTTGCCCGACAGCGGCAGAAGGGCGGGCACGTTTTTCCTGTATACCCGCATGAGCCCCCACAACCCGTCCCAGAGGTCCTCCGTCGCGGTGCTCATGTACATGAAATCGACGCTGGCGCCCGCGCTCGGATCCGAGGGCAGGCCCTCGTCGAGCACGAACTCCATGTGCTCCGAAATGCCGATCCCCTGGCTGTTCACGAATCCGCTGTCCGGATCCGAGGGCTCGACGAGCCAGCGATTTCCGTGCAGCGAGAAGACGTGCTGCTCCTCGTGCGCGCCCTGGAGCAGCTTGATCTGCACGCGATCGTGCGCGTACGCTTCGAGCAGCGGCGTGAATGGATCTCCGTGGGTGGCCGTGCGAAAGACGTTCTCCATCCGGCCCGCATTGCCATTTTTTAAGACGAACTTGCCGTTGCTCTGTCGATCGCCGATCCGCAGCGGGATGGGCTCCTGTCGGTAATTGAACAGCCGCGTACCGGGATCCTTCGACGAGACCGCCTCGGGCGAGGGCGCGTTCTCGTGCGTGATCGCCACGGGCAGCGGCGCCTCCTTCGCCGTCGGCGGGTTGATGGCCTTCTTGGCGTTGCCCTCGCCCTCGAAGACGAGCGCGAAATCGGCGACGGCGAGGTTGAATTCGCGGAAGCTATTCGACGGCGCCGCCGGAAAAAGGATATCCGCGCGATAGCTCGTCGGACCTCCGTCATCGCGCGTGCCGAACGCCTGCCCGGTCGTCGGATCACGGAATTCGGTGCCCGCGGGCTCGACGACGAGGCCCATGTAAAGGCCGTGCTGCTGGTGCGAGGAGGGCGCGAAATGGTCGTGGCTGAAGGCGGTGCGAATGGTCCGATCCTCGCCCCTCAGGTTCAACAAGGGATCGGCCCACCATCGCTGGATCGTCGTCTGCGCGCCGAGCTCGGCGCCCGCGATGCGCGGGTGCGATTTTGCGGTCAATGTGACCCTCGTCCCCGTCCCGGTGAGCGTCCCGTCGGCCTGGAAAGCGCCACCGAGAGCATTCGCTGCGGCGATACGCGCCCGAACCTCCTCCGGCGAGAAGGTCGCGTCCTCGTAGTTCCAGCCGTTCGCCGCGCCGTCCGACGAGGTGAGGTCGAATTTGACGAGGTGGATGTGCTGGCCGATCGTATCCGTCGGCGTGAAGATCTGAAACTCGTCCGCCGCGAGGGAATCACCTATCAGGTTCGTGGCGTGAAATTCCACGCACTCGCCCGAGCGCGCGCGGACGAACAGAGGCTCCGGCGGGCGCGCGCCGCTCTTCGTGGCGCCGACGTCCTTTTCGAGCACGCCGATGCGCATCTGCGGATCGTGCCATCCGGACTTGTTGACGACGCCGTCAATCTGCACATAGGCGGCGCGGTAGACCCGCGCGGGCAAGCTCGACGCAGGGCAAGGATCGGCGAACGGGGCTCCCGGCTGCGGGGACAATCCATTGACCAGAAAAAGCGCGCTCGTCCCCTGCGGCGTGAACGAAGGATATCCCTTGGCTGGCCAGCCGTGGGGTGTCGGCGTCACTGGCGCCGCTGGATCACCTGCGTGGAAGGCCATCGCGCTTTTCTCCAAGGGCGTCCCCTCGGGTGGCAGGAGCTTGATGTTCGCGGCCTCGATATCGACGTCGAACTTCCCCCGCGCGCCGAAGGTCGCGCCGCCGTCCGGCACGCTCGTGATCACGTGGCGCCCGAGTCCGCCGTCGAATTCGATGTCGAGCGGCGGCTGCGGTGGCCTGTGCCCGGCGTTCGCCGCGATATAATGCGGATAGCCCGGCATCGCCGAGGTAGGCATCGGCGGCATCGCGCGCGTCGGGATGGGCACGACGGCGGGCGTCGGCGTGCCGGCCACGATTTCGCCATCCGGCAGGTTCCTGTCCTGCGCGCCATTCTCGAAGACGTCGTGGACGCGCCAGAGCCCCCACATCCCCTGCGCAAAATGGGGGTAGAGGTGGCAATGAAGGATGGCGTCCCCGGGCGTCAAGTTGCGATTGCCGCCGCCGCCGTAGTTGATGTCGTAGGTGAACGCGGCGCCGGGGCCGATGCTCTGCGAGTCGAGGTAGGATCCATTGTCATTCGACGGCGAGCGCAGCCACTGGTGCGCGTGAAGGTGGAATACGTGCGTCTCCTTGGGCCCCGCGTGGATGTTTCGTATCCGTGTCGGATCGCCCAGATAACCGTGATGGACGTTGGATGGGTCGTCGGGGTAGAGCGCGAAGGGAGCGCCGGTGTCGTCCTCGTCGAGCACGAGGGCTGGATCGCCGTTCGCCCAGGATGTCAAGAAAAAATCTTCGTACTTGCAATCGACGCAATTCTTGGTCGGTCCGATCCTCTTGCGGTTGGCGAGCAGCTCGGCCCCGAGCCCTGCGCTTCCGAAATTGATGCCGAACGCGTCCCGCACGGCGATCAGCGCGGGATCGGTCGCGAGCTCCGGGAAGGCCTGGACGACCTCCAGCTCGTCGTGGAAAAGGACGGTGAATTCGCGGAAATGGCGCTGATCCTTCGACGATGGCGTGCCGGCCTCGGTCTGGGTGTAACCCGTGATGATCGCGTTGAGATCACCATGAACGATCTCGTTCGTATCCGGGTCGAGGATAGCGAGGACCGGGACGCCGTCCACCTGCGTCGCGTAATCGTTCCGCGGCGTCGCATTCGGGTTTGTCCCGACCGTAGCGGAGGCGAGCTCGGCGTGCGTGACCTGCGATCGATACCAGATCGCGCCGGCCGGCTCGACGTTGATCGCGCCGAAGAGCCCGAGCCCGAGCTGTCCGCCGTCGCCCTGTCCGCCGGACATGGCCGCGGCGCTGCGCATCAAGAATGTCCCCTCGCGATCGGCTACGAAGGTATACGTAATTGTTTGTCCAGGCGCAGCGAGCCCGTTCTGGCCATTCGCTACATTTCCAACGTTCCCACCGAGCGAGCGGATCGAGCTCACGTTCAGGCCGTCCACGTGAATGGAGGCGCTGCGGGTCGCGGGCGAGCTCGGGCCCGCGGGCGGATCGGAGCTAGGGGGGCCGGGGTCGAGCAGGTTCGTGAACGTGATTTCGAGCGTGTCACCCACGTTCGCGCGCAAGACGAGCGGCCTAGGGCGCTTGCCGTCGCGCAGCTTCACTTTGCCGGGGATGAGGTCGTCGCCTGGATTGTCCGGTACGACGTCCCGCTCCAGAGCATATACCATACCGACCGGGTTGAACGCCCCAAAGCGGTTGTAAACGTAGTGCTGATCGAGCGCCACGACCGTCGCTTTGATCGTCCTGCCGCTCGAGATCGTTTGAGCAGCGACGGACAGGCCCCCGTCGTTCGTCCCCGGCGAGTCTTCCGCCTCCGTATAGGAACCGCAACCCCCTCCGAATAGACAAATGGCAGATGCCAGAAGCCCCCTCCAAAACCCCCTCATGAACGCACGCCCTTTCGCTGCGCGCTCGACGACCGGGCACGCGGGATAGTCGCATCCGTGACGTTCTATCTCCAGGACTGAACATCACGTCGGTACTGCCCGTAACAACGCGAGTGCCAGTGTATACTTGCGATTTTCCAGTCGTGAGTCAAGAAAAATAGCCGTCACAACCAACAGGTGTCCCGATTGAACGCGCTTCGGCAATACGTTCTCGGTCG
>JANMGF010000554.1:0-7852 GCA_031374535.1 Polyangium sp. (in: bacteria) | reverse complement strand
TGACCGAGCACCTCGGCAGGATGCCGGAGAACGGCGCGAGCGTGAGCAAGTACGGCCTGCGTTTCATCGTGCGTGACTGCGACGAGCAGCACATCGGCAAGGTCGAGATCGTCCGCCCTCCGAGCGTCGAGGTCTGAGCGTTCGACGCCGTTCGCCTTCCGAGATCCACAAAAGAAAAACGGGGCCCGCTTTCCGCGAGCCCCGCTTCATCCCGCCGGAGCGGAGCGGCTTCTAACCCCCGCCTTGCGTGACCCTCTGGATCTCGCTCAGCAGTTTGTCGCCGATATCGACGAGACCGTCGATCTCGTTGGCCGGGTTTTCCTTGTTGCCCTTGAGCTCCGTGCGCAGGTCGATGAAAGCCTTGCGCAGGTTGCGGATGCCTTCCTGGCTCGTGAAGGCGGCCGTCGTCGACGGGTCGATCGGGATGAGCACCGGATCACCCGACCCGGGCAGATCACCCTTCGTGTAGCGGTTCAGCTTCTTCTCGACGGACTTCATGCCCTGCTGGGTCCGCTCCGACTTCATGACGCCGTAGTTGGCGGGCCAGTCCTTGGCGATGTCGAAGGGATCCTTGTTCGGCACGAGCTCCGCGATCACGCCCTTCTGATCGGAGCGGAAGACGACGGAGAAGTTCATCACCGGCTCCTTCTCCTCCTTCCAGGCCTTCTCGATCGGCGCCTTCGCGAACTCGATCAGGTTCTTCAGGCTGTCCTTCTTCTTGTTCAGCCCGTCGACGCCCGAGGTGAACGCGAGGAGCTGCCGCAGCGCGCTCGCCTTGAGGCCAGAGATGCTCCCGCCATCGACCTTCGAGGCGTCGAACGGGATGTTGATGCCGCCGAGCTGACCGGCGAGCTCGGCCGGATACTCTTTTTTGCCGAGCTTCTCCGCCGCTTCGCCGAGGAGCGTGTCGAGCTCCTTCATCTTCTCGTTGGCCGCCTTCACGTCGACCATGAGGATCTTGGCGTTCGCCACGATGGCCTTGCCGCGATCCGACTTCTCCGCCTGTTTGCCGACCTGGAAGCCAATGCCCACTCCGACGAGGGCCATCACGGCAGCGGCTCCGTAGAGGCGCTTCTTGGCCTTCTCGCGCTCCTTGATGATCTCCTCGCCGACCTCGACCTTGATGGTCTGCTGGACGACGTTGGGCTTCGGCGCCGGCGCCTCCGCGACCGCAGGTTTGGCCTGGGCGAACGGGGGGACCGGGATGCCGGGCGAGATGCCAGGCGGCGGAGCGATGCCCGGAGACTTTCCGGAACCGGAGGGCGGAGGCTGCGACTGACCCGGGACGGGCAGCGGTACCGCCTGCATCCCGATGTTCGTCTTCCCGAGCCGCGCCTTCAGATCGATCTTCGGTTTCTTGCTCTTGTCTTCGACAGCCATCGGCTCCTCGTAGCGACCAGCCCGGCAAGTTACCGGCGCAACGCGTGCCCTGTCAACGGGAAGGACTGCGGAAATCCGTGCTGCCCTTGAAAGCGCGACACGCACGATTCCTTGGTTTCTCGGCGTCGACGACGCGACGCCGCCGGGGTAGCTACCGGAGCCCATGCTTCCCCCGCGGCTGCCCCTCGCGGTCGAGACACGCGCCGTCGTGGCGGTCGACGGCACGCGGATCTCGTATTACGCGACGAAATCACCCTTTGCAGGGGCGCCCGTGGTCGTGCTCGCGAACGGGCTCGGGGGCCCTCACGTCACGTGGAGCGCGCAAATCGAGCACCTCCGCGGTCGATATCGCTTCCTGACGTGGGATTACCGCGGGCTCTTCGGCTCCGCGCGGCCGCCGGACGACACGCAAGCCTCCTACGCGATCCCGCGCCACGCCGACGATCTGCTGGCGATCCTCGACGCCGAGGGCGAACCACGCGCGGCGCTCGTGGGCTGGAGCATGGGCGTGCAGGTCGTGCTCGAAGCGTATCGAAAGGACCGGCGGCGCGCGCGTTGCCTGGTGCTCTTGAACGGCACGAGCGGCAGGCCCCTCGACACGGTGAGCCCCTTGCCGGGCATGAAGACGGTGCTCCCGTCCCTCGTGGATCTCGCGCGCCGCGGACACGCGATCGCGTCGCAGGTCACGCGCAAAGCGGCGAGTTTGCCCGAGGCGCTCGGGTGGCTGAAGGCCATGGGCGTGATGGGCGAATCGCTCGACGACGCGGTCTTCGCCGAGCTCGTCCAGGGCTTCGGATCGCTCGACATGGAGGCGTACTTCCACAACCTGCGCGCGCTCGGCGAGCACGATGCCTCGGACGTGCTCGCCACGATCGACGTACCCACGCTCGTGATCTCGGGCGACCGCGACGCGATGACCCCGCCCTCGCTCGCGAAGGAGATCGCGCGTCAGATCCCGGGCGCCGAGATTTACGTCGTGCGCGGAGGCACGCATTACACCGCGGTCGAGTTCCCCGAGCTCGTGAGCCTGCGCCTCGAAAAATTCCTCACGAAGGCCGCGCCGGCCGAGGGCGGAACGGCGAGCGGTTGAGGCTCGATTTTGCCGATTTTCCAGGGAAAAGACGCATCGAGCAGCCGGCCGCACCGTGGCGCGGGTGCTACTTTGAGGCCGGGGGGCATGGGGGCGCGCGCATGAACGCTCGCGCGGGCCCACCATCGCCAGCAAGGTGGGGATCGATGCGCCTGCTCGTCGTCGACAACTACGACTCGTTCACGTACAACCTCGTACAATACCTGGAGATCCTGGGCGCACAGTGCGTCGTGCGGCTGAACGACGCGATTGACGTGGAGGGCGCAAGGGCCCTCGACCCGGACGGGATCCTCGTGTCTCCAGGGCCCTGCTCGCCAAACGAGGCGGGCGTGAGCCTGAAGATCATCGAGGCCATGGGCGGAGAGCGACCCTTGCTCGGGGTTTGTCTCGGGCATCAGGCCATCGCGCAGGTCTTCGGCGGGCGCGTCGTCCGCGCGGGGCGCATCATGCATGGCAAGACGTCGCCCATCGAGCACGACGGGCGCACGATCTTCGGGGATCTGCCGCGGCCCTTCGTCGCGACGCGGTACCACTCGCTCATCGTGGAGCCGAGCTCGTTGCCGGCCGAGCTCGAGGTCTCCGCGTGGACCCACGAGGGCGAGATCATGGGCCTGCGCCACGCGCGCCTGCCGATCGAGGGCGTGCAGTTCCATCCGGAGTCGATCCTCACGACGCGGGGCATGGATCTCCTGCGCAACTGGCTGGACCTCGTGAAGGACCACGCACGCGCGCGGCGGCCCGGGGAAGGAGTCGAAGCAGGAGCTTTGGCGTGAGCGCCGAAGTGGCCTCCTTCGCGCAGGTCTTCGAGCAGATCGCGCGTGAACCACGAACGGCCTTGCCGCGCGGGATCGTGCGTGGCGCGTTCGACGCGATCCTCGCAGGCGCATGGACGCCGGTGCAAGTGGCCGGGTTCGTCGTCGCGCTGCGTTTGCGTGGCGAGGACGCATCGACGATCGCGGCGGCCGCCGAGGCGATGCGCGCGGTGATGGTGCGCGTGGATCACGGGCTGCCCGCGGTGCTCGACACGTGCGGGACGGGAGGCGATGGGCTCGGCACGCTCAACGTGTCGACGGCGGCGGCGCTCGTGGTTGCTGCGACCGGCGCGCCCGTCGCCAAGCATGGAAATCGCAGTGTTTCGAGCCGATCGGGCAGCGCGGACGTGCTCGAGGCGCTGGGGGTGCCGCTCGACGTGCCGCCCGAGCGTCAAGCCGAAGTGCTCTGCGAGGCGCGGATCGCGTTCCTGTTCGCGCCGGCGCACCACCCGGCGATGCGGCATGGAGCGTCGGCGCGGCGCGAGCTTTCGATCCGCACGATCTTCAACGCGCTCGGCCCGCTCTCGAACCCGGCGTGCACGACACACCAGCTGCTCGGCACGTATGATCACGCGCTCCGCCCGATCTTCGCCGGGACGCTGGCCGAGCTTGGTGTCCGGCGCGCATGGATCGTGCGGGGCGAGGATGGCCTCGACGAGGTGAGCCCCTTTGGTCCCACGCGCGTCACGGAGCTCGCGAACGGGGCTGTGCGTGAGCTCGTCTTGTACCCGGAGAGTTTTGGGCTGACGGCCTCGCCACCGGGTGCGATCCGGGGCGGATCGGCCGCCGAAAATGCAGACGCGATCCTCGCTGTGCTGCGCGGTGAGCCTCACCCGGCGCGGAGCGCGATCGTGCTGAACGCAGCCGCAGCGCTGGCCGTTTTTCGCGAGGTGGACGACGCGCGCCTCTTGCCGGATCTGGCGACGGAGGCGGCGGCAGCCCTCGATACGGGCGCGGCGATGCACAGGCTCGAATCGCTCCGTGACGCCGCACATCGCGCACGCATGGCCGGAGGAACGTGATGAGCGGGGCCGGAGGAAAAAACGTGCTGGGGGCGATCCTCGCGTCGAAGCGCGCCGAGATCACAGCGCTCCTCGCCGCGCCTCCGCCCCGATCGAGCCACGTGCCGGCAGGCGGCGTGTTCGAGGCGCTCCGAAGACCCGAGGGCGCGGCGCTCCGGCTCCTCGCCGAGGTGAAGCTGCGTTCTCCCTCGGCGGGCGCGCTGTCGTGCGTGATGACGCCGACCGCACGCGCGCGGCGTTATGCGGAGGCGGGCGCGACGATGATCAGCGTGCTCGTGGACGCTCCGTTTTTCGGCGGATCGTACGGCGATCTCGCGGCATGTCGCGACGCCCTCGACGAGACGTTCGGCGCCGCGCGGCCGAAGCTCCTTTGCAAGGAGTTCATCCTGGATCCGATCCAGCTCGCCATGGCTGCGGCACACGGAGCCGACGCGGCGCTGCTCATCGCGCGTATCACGCCGCCCGAGGATCTCGCGCGGCTCGCCGATGCGGCGCGGGATCTCGGGATCGAGCCTTTCGTCGAGGTCGCGACGGAGGAGGAGCTCGACCACGCCGAACGCGCTTCCGCACGTGTCCTCGGCGTCAACGCGCGTGATCTCGACACGCTCACCATGGATCACGCGCGCGCCGAGCGAGTGCTCGCCCGCGCCGATCGCGGCATCGCGCGGGTCCACCTCTCCGGCCTCGCGTCCGTCGACGACGTCGCCCGCATCACGCGTGGCCCCGCCGATGCCGCCCTCGTGGGCGAGGCGCTCATGCGGTTAGACGACCCCGGCCCCCTGCTCGCGGCGATGGTCTCGCGCGCGTCGCCCAGCACGATCGATCGCTGATCCGACGCGGAGCCCTCGCCCACCGCCGCGCCTTCACATCGCCGCCGGCCCCGTCATGATCCGCGCCGAGCAGCGCCCTCCCTGGCACGAACATCCGCCGCCGCAATCCATCGTCCCCTGGCGGCATTCCATCGAGCAAAGCACCGCCCTGCAGTCGGGCGCCGCGCTCCGAGCGACACACGCCGCCGCGTGGCAACAAGCGGCCGGCGCGCAGTCCGCGTCCGTGCTGCATGCGGCCTCGACGGGCCCCGGGTTCTCGTTTGCCGATCCCGTGGGTGAAGGCTCGGGCGGCGGCGCGTCCGTGCGACCTTCGCCTTCCGTGTTCTTCGGGCTCGTCGCGCCCTCCGACGACGCGGGGCTACACGCGGGAACGAAGAGCAGCGAGACGAGGAGTGACAGGATCGTACGCATCGAGCGATCCTCATGCCCCGCCGCGGCGACCTCGTAAAGGCCCCTCGCGAGGCTCAGGCGCCGATGTGCCGCTTCACTTGCGCCGTCAACGCATCGAGGTCCGCCTGCACGTCCGAGGCGGGCACGCCTTTCGTCCCGACGAACCGCGCGAGCTCCGCGAACGACGGATCCTCGAAGAGCGCCTGGACGGGCGGCAACGTATACCCCGGCTCCCGGCCCATCCGCGCGACGAAGACGCGAAGCTCCGCCTGGAAATCGACCCCGGAGAGCGCTCGGTAGAGGATCGCCGCCGCGAGGTGCAACGCGCTCTCTTCCTTGCGCGACGCGACCTCGAGGAGCTGCGAGATCCGCAGATGAACGATCGCCCGCGGCACGACGTTGTCGAGCCTGGCCAGCGGCTCGAGGGATCGCAGCTCCAGCGTGATCGCCTCGCCGAGATCCCCCGCATCTTTGTGGTGACCCGCGAGCGCGGCCAGGGTCCCTGCCTGGCCGAGCGCGTCGTTCTGCGCGCCAAACGCCGCGAGCAGCGCCTCGAGCGCGCCCTTCTCCTCCACGGCCCCGGCCACCGGCCCGACGATCGAAGCATCCTTCGCCGCGCGCACGGCCTCGCCGAACATCGACGCGAGCGCGGCCATCGCGCCGGCCCCGAGAAAATACGACGTCGCCGTGATCCCGGCGTCGATGCCCGCTTCCCTCGTCCCGCCGGGGATCTTGCCCTCGACGGCCGCGACGAACGCCACCGCGTACCGCTCGCCGAACGCGATCTTCATCGCGGCCTCGTCCTGCCCGGCGCGCTCGTCCGGCCGCGCCTGCATCCACGACGCCACCGCGAGCGCCGCCGCCTCCGTCGCTGCGAGGCCCATCGCGGCCCCGGCTTCGATCAGCGGCGCGCGCGTCACGAGCCGCGCCTCCACGAGCTCACCGACGAGCGGCTCGAGGTCCGGGCTCTCGGGCTCGCCGGCAGCTTCGATGGCTGCGATGCGCCTCTTCACCTCCTCGGGCATGAGGGGCGTCTCGGGCCTCGACGCGGGCGGCATCCGCTCGACTGCGGCCATCATGCGGCCGATCTGCCGGAGCCTCTCGTCCGCCACGGACTCCCGCGCGAAGACCTTCTCGACGAGCGTCTCGGGCACGGGCGGAAGGGCACGCGTGAGGATCCAGAGCAAGCGCCGCGCGTCCGGGGAGAGCTGCGCGATCGAGGGCTCGGCCGTCGGGTCCGACATACGCCGCAGCGTAGCGGGGCGCGGAATCAGGGAGAAGAGGGCTCGGCGGCCTTCGAGGGCATCCAGAACCGCGCGAAGGAGATCTCGATGTCGAAGGGCGGAAAGCGCTCCTCCGCGTCGTCGTGCGCGCTGTCGATGAGCGCGGGTTTGCGATCGACGGTCTCGTAGATCTCGATGCTGCGCAGCGTGGGGTCGATGAGCCAGATCCAAGGGACGCCAAAGCGCGCGTACATCGGCAGCTTGACCAGGCGATCGTCGCGCGCCGTCGAGGGCGAGAGGACCTCGCAAACGAAGTCGGGGATCAGCGTGATGGGATACCCGTCGGGCGGCTGGAGGGACCGGGTGACCTGCCAGCCGGCGATGTCGGGGTTGAAGAGGCGATCCCCGAAGCGAACCGCCGGCTCTTGCTCGATCCACCAGCCGACGCCGCCGGAGGCTTGATCGACGTCACCGAGCGCGCGGTAACACTGCCCGGCGGCGCGGCGGTGGGGCGCGAGCGGCCTTCCCATGGTGCTGATCACGCCGGGATGAAGGATCTCTCCGCTCATGTGGCGGGGCAGCCGGTCAATCTCGGCCAGGAGCTGCTCGAACATCGGGAGGCTCCGCGCAGGGTCGCCCATGGCCCAGAAAGTAGCACGAGACACGCCCATACAGCCCCCTTACCTCTTCAACAGCGTCGCGAAAGGATTGTTCGTGAATTTCCCCTGCTGCGGCTGCTGCGGCGGCTTGCCCTGGGGCCCGCCCCGTCCCTGCTGTGGCCCTTGCCCGCCGCGGCCTTGCGGCGTCCCTTGCGCCTGCTGCTGCTGTCCCGGCTGCGGGCGCTCGCCCTTGCGCGCGGTGAGCGAGATGCGCTTGCGGACCATGTCCACCTCGAGCACGCGCACCTTGAGCTTGTCGCCGACCTTCACCACCTCGCTCGGATCCTTCACGAACCGATCCGCGAGCTGCGACACGTGCACGAGCCCGTCCTGGTGCACACCCACGTCCACGAACGCGCCGAACGCGGTCACGTTCGTGACCACCCCCTCGAGCTCCATCCCCGGCTTGAGGTCCTCCATCGTCCGCACGTCGTCGCGGAACTTCG
>JANMGF010000536.1:0-6714 GCA_031374535.1 Polyangium sp. (in: bacteria) | reverse complement strand
CCGATTCTGGTGCCAAAGTCGACGGCCGCGACGGCCACGCCCACCTCGGAGTCGCCCTCTTGCGCTTCGGAGTCCGCAGCATGCCCGGAAGACTCCGCGGGCGTGGGAGCGGGTGCTGCGGGCGCTTCCGCGGGCGTCGTGATCACGGCCACGGGTGCGCCTTGCGTGTGCGGCGCACCGGTGTCCATCCGACCCCAGACCATGAGCCCCGCCGCCGCAGCGACCGCGATGGCCGCGAGCGCGAAGATCCCGCGCGCGTTGTCGTTCGACGGGCCCGACTTCGCCACCGCCTTCCCGAGACCAGGCCGCAACAGCGGCTTGACCTCGGCGTCCTTTCGCTCGACCAGCTCGGACGCGGGGAGCATCGGTGCGGCGTCCCTCGCGTCGCGCTCCGTGCTCTCATCCGCCGCGATCCGAGCCATGATCCCGTCGGTGAGATCGATCGCCGCGGCGCTGTCGGCGTTTTCCTGGACGATCGAGGCCGCGAGCGACAGCGCCTCGACCTTGGTTCGCAGCACGCCATCCCGCTGAAGGACCTGACGAACCTCGCGGAGGCGCTCTCCTTCGAGCTCGCCGTCCACGTACATCATCAGCTCGAGATCCGTCGGCGGCCGCTTCGTGCGCGTCTCGCGCGCTTCTCCGTTCATCGTTTTCGTCGTCACGGCGCTTCCTCCGGCTCGGCTGGGATCTCGTCTGTACTGACGCTCCGCGAACGCCCTTCCTCCGCGTAACAATCCGCGAGAGCGCGCTGGAGCTTTTGCCGGGCGTGAAACAGCCGGCTCATGATCGTTCCTTTGGAAACGCCCATGGCCACGGCCATTTCTTCGTACGACATGCCTTCGACCTCACGCATCAGGATCACGCCTCGGTGATAGGGGGGCAGGGCGTCGAGGGCGGCCTGGATGCGGGCTGCGATCTCCCGGCGCCGCATGACGTCGATCGGATCGGCGCCATCGATGCGAGAGACGAGCGGAAAGTCCGTCGCCTCGTCCGGAGTGGCTTGCCCGTCGACGAGCTCCGCGTCTCGACGCCCAGGCTTGCGCATGAGGTCGATCGCCAGGTTCGTGACGATCCGGTAAAGCCAGGTGAAAAACGAGGAGCCGCCCTGGAAAGAGTTGAGGTTGCGGTAAACCCGCAAGAAAGCATCCTGAACCAGCTCGCGTGCGTCGTTTTCATCACGGACGAGGCCCATCGCGATCGCGAAGGCGCGGCGCTGGTGGCGTTCCACCAACCGCCGGAAGGCCGCCTGGTCCCCCTTCTGTGCCCGAAGGATGAGCTCACGATCTTCCTCTGCCTCCCGCCTCCGGGCCTCTTTGTTGGACGCCTCGCGCGAAGACCTATTCACGCGGCCGAGACGGCCGATCGCGGCTTCGGGCAACGGCGGAGCATCAGGAAGATCCTCCGGCAGCCCCAGGGCGCCTTCAGGCTGGTCGTCCGTCGGGTCAGCCGGCTCGGGCCGGAGGGACTCGTCGGGGGGCGTGGGGATGGGGGGCACGGCGAGGAGCTACTCTAGGCCATCGGCCTGCAGGCCGGAAGGTCAAGGCTCCTCACGGTCGTCGATAGGCTCGAGCTCGCCAAGCACCACGCGGACCTCGAAGACCCGCTCGAGGCGCGCGATCCGCAAGGTGATGGTCTTGTTGACGCCGGCGATGCTCGCGAGCCACCGGAGCTCGTTCGGATCAGAGACGGGCTTGCCGTCGAAGCCAACGATGACGTCGTCGGCCGAGAGCCCTGCGCGATCGGCCGGCCCACCCGCGATCACCTTCTGCACCCACGCACCCTTGCGATCCGGCCGGCGAAGACGACCGGCTTCGATCGGGTTCAGCGCGTCGACGAAGACGCCGAGCGCGCTGCGCCGGATCTTCCCGTCTCGCAACAACATGGGCATCAGCTGCTTCACCATGTTGATCGGGATCGCGAAGCCGATGTTGTTCGCGTTCGCGCGGACGGCCGCGTTGATGCCGACGACCTCGCCACGCATGTTGAGCAGCGGGCCACCCGAGTTGCCGGGGTTGATGCTCGCGTCGGTCTGGAGGAAGTTGAAGTAACCGCTCGGATCAAGGCCCTTCACGTCGTCGCGCGTGCGGCCTTTCGCGGAGAGGATCCCCGCCGAGACGGTGTGCGAGAGGCCGAACGGGTTGCCGATCGCGACGACCCAATCGCCCACGTCGATCTGGTCGGAGTCGCCGAGTGGAAGCGACTGGAGCCCTCGCTCGTCGACGCGGAGAACGGCAATGTCCGTGTGCTTGTCGCGACCGACGACCGTCGCGCGCATCTCACGACCATCGACGAAGCCAACCACGATGTCCGTCGCGTCCTCGATGACGTGGTTGTTCGTCAACATGAACCCCTCGGGGTCGTAGACGAACGCCGTCCCGAGACCCTCGGAGACAGCGCGCCTGCGACCCGACGAGGTCTCTTTCTCGACCCGCGCCTTGACCGTCGCCACCGCGGGATCCGCCTGGCGCGCGAGAGGCGCGAAGGACACCGGGATGCCCTCGCTCGTCACGAGGGCCGGGGCGCGAGGCGCAGTCTGCGCAAGCGAAGGTGGCGACGCCGTCGGAGCCGCGACGCTCGGCAGAGGGATCGCGCCGGGCGGTAGCGAAGACGTAGGTTCGCCCGTCGAGGACGATCCCCCCGACGATCCGCCGCCCTTGCCGCACGCCGACGCAGCCACGAGGAGCCACGAGACTACGAGGACGAGCCAGAGCGGCGGACGACGCAAAGTCACGTTTCCTTCGATACCTCCGAAAGACGTACCCGCAGCTCGTCGAGGGCCTGCGTGAGGAGCCGCTCCTCGTCGCCCGTGAGGTTGCCCTTCGTTTTTTCCTCGAGCAGCGTGAGAAGCTCGATGTCCTGCTGGGCCAGGTCGATGCTTCGATCCGCGTGCCCATCAGGGCCGGGCATGTCGCCGAGATGGACGTGCGCCGAGCCGATGATGGACATCACGAAGATCGAAAAGTCGAGCCTCGGGAGACCCGCCGCCGACTCGTCGCGATCGCCCCGGTCGCTCACGCCTCGCCTGCCTCGTCCGCTGCGCCGTCGTCGTCGTCGTCGTCGTCATCGTCGTCGTCATCGTCGACGGTGGACGTGTTGTTCGAGCTCGTGGCAGCCGACGACATCGCCGCCGCCGTGATGAGCGCCGGGGCCGGCGCCGGAGCGGGGGACGAGGAGACGAGCGCAGGTTGCGCGACGCCGAGCCCCTCGGCATGGGCCTCGAGCTCGGGCAGCTCGCCGAGGTAACGCTCGACGTCCGCGTGCGTGATCACGCCAGCGTGGAGGAGGCGATCGCGCACCCGGAGATCGTAGGCAAGCGCGGCGAAGTATCCCTGATCAGAAGCAGCTTTCATCGGTTCGTCGTATCTCCCTTGGTCGGACTGGCTCCCCCCCGGGTGTCCGTATTCTTTCAGCGCTTGCGCGAGAGCTGGACGAGGTGTCCGCCGCCCTCGGGCGCGTGGCTGTGATCATGATCGTGGTCGTGATCGTGGTCGCAGCAGCCCTCGTCCCCGTCGCCCGTGGCGCGCTCCTCGAGCTCGGATTGCGCCTCCGCGATCTCCTCTTCGCTCGCCGCGCGCACGTCGTGCACCGCGATCTCGAAGCGGATCTTCTGGCCGGCGAGCGGGTGGTTCGTATCCACGACGAACGCGTCCGGCAGGACCTTGACGACGCGCATCGCGATCGAGCCGCCGTCGGGGGCTTGGGCGATGAACTCGTCGCCCGGCGTCACGTGTTCGCTGTTGGGGAAGTCGGCCTTGTCGACCTCGAAGACGCCCTCGTCGTCACGCTCTCCGAACGCGTCGTCCGGCTCGACGACGACCTCGCGGCGCTCGCCTGCCCGCATGCCCTCGACCGCCTGCTCGAGGCCGGGAAGGATCTGAGCGTAGCCGTGGACGTACTCGAGCGGCTCGCTTTCGGTGGCGCGATCGACCGTGTCCCCATCCTCGTCGAAGAGGACGTACGAGAGCGATACACGTGTGTCGGGACCAATGGCGACCTGGGACATGGGCCCGTGGATGTGCCACGTAGGCGCCGCCCCTTCAAGCCTTGCCGCAGGTCCTTTGCGCCGGCCCGCCCAGAGCGCGCGCCGTGCTATCAAGGGTTCCGTCATGGCCAATCCGGGAGTGCACCTCGAGGCGGGCGGACAGGCCCGGAACGACGCGGCCGAGCGGCCCGACCTGAAGAACGCGCTGTCACGTGTAGAGGGCCGGGGCAAATGGCTCCGGTGGCTCGTGTTCCTGATCGCGGTCGCAGGCATCGTCGGCGGCGTGATGATCTGGCGACAGAAGACCAAGCCTCCGCCGCCCGCGCGTTACGTGAGTGCGACCGTCACGCAAGGCGACATCTTCGAGACCATCCAGTCGACGGGGCAAGTCAAGCCGGTCACCGAGGTGCAGGTCGGCGCGCAGGTCTCCGGGCGCATCACGAAGGTCCACGTCGACTTCAACAGCCGCGTGAAGGCCGGCGATCTGCTCGCGGAGATCGACACGCAGCTGCTCGGCGCGCAGATGGATGCGAACCAGGCCCAGGTCGCGGCCGCCAGCGCGAGCGTGAAGAGGGCCGAGGCGAACCTCGAGACGGCGAAGGTGCGGCTCGAGCGCGCGCGGAAGGTGTTCAAGGAAGGCGTGGGATCGCAGGCCGATCTCGATGGAGCGCAAGGCAACTTCGACGTCGCCCTCGCCGACGTCTCGGCCTCGAAGGCTCAGGTCGCGCAGCTCAACGCGGCGCTTCGTTCTTCCAAGACGAACCTCGCGTTCACCAAGATCTACTCGCCCATCGAAGGGGTCGTGATCAACCGCGCGGTCGATCCCGGCCAGACCATCGCCGCGGGTTTCCAGACGCCGACGCTCTTCGTGATCGCCCAGGACCTCCGCAAGATGCGCGTGCTCGCCGATATCGACGAGGCGGACGTGGGGCGCTTGAGGGAGGGGATGACGGCGGACATTCGCGTGGACGCGTTCCCCGGCGAGTCGTTCAAGGGGCTCGTGAGCCAGGTGCGCTACAGCCCCGTGAATCAGGCGGGCGTCGTGACGTACGCCGCGGTGATCGAGGTCGAGAACCCCGACGTCAAGTTGCGCCCCGGGATGACGGCGACGGCGACGATCCACTCCGCCGATGCGAAGGGCGTCAAGCGCCTGCCGAACGCGGCGCTGCGCTTCAAGCCCTCGCCGCCGATGACGAAGGAAGGCAAGCCGATCCCGCAGGATCCGCTGCCGCCGCTCTCCGCGGGCAAGGGGCGCATCTACGTGCTCGTCAAAGAGACGCAGGGCGCAGAGGAGATCGAGATGCGCGAGGTGGACGTCGGCATCACGGACGGCATCCATACCGCGCTGCGCACGGACATCGGCGAGCTGAAGGTCGTCACCGAAGAGACGGACGAAGCGGCCAAGGGTCAACGTGGCCGACGGCCGTTCTAGGCAAGGGGACGTGATGAAGGACGCCCCGCCGATCATCGAGTTCGTCGACATCGACAAGGACTACGTCACGGAAGCGGTCGTCGTGCGCGCCCTCCGCGGCGTGAACCTGACGATCCGAAGCGGCGAGTTCGTCGCGATCATCGGGCAAAGCGGCTCTGGCAAGAGCACGATGATGAACATCATCGGCTGCCTCGACCGGCCAACGCGCGGCAAGTACGTGCTCGACGGGATCGACGTCGGCGCGCGGAGCAACGACGCACGCGCGATCGTACGAAACCATCTCATCGGCTTCGTGTTCCAGGGCTTCAACCTGCTTCCCCGCACGACGGCCCTCGAGAACGTCGAGCTGCCCCTCGTGTACCGAGGCGTCGGGGCCGCGGAACGGAGGAAACGCGCGCTCGCCTCGCTCGGTGCGGTCGGGCTCGGCGCGCGTCTGCATCACACGCCGAACCAGCTCTCGGGTGGTCAGCAGCAGCGCGTCGCGATCGCGCGGGCCCTCGTGACGCAGCCGCCGGTCCTGCTCGCCGACGAACCCACCGGCAACCTCGATACACGCACGAGTTACGAGGTGCTCGAGCTGCTGCAACGGCTGAACCGCGAGCAGGGCATCACGATCGTCCTGGTCACGCACGAGCACGACATCGCCGACTGTGCAGGACGCGTCATCGAGATGCGCGATGGCAAGGTGAAGCGAGATCGCACCAACGAAAAGCCGACGGACGCGGGACGCGCGCTCGCGGAGCTGCCGGTCCAGGACGAGCAGGGGGCCGCTTCGTGACGGCCATCCTGGCCGCGATCAGGCTCGCGCTCCGCGCCCTCGTGCGCTCCAAGCTGCGCTCGAGCTTGACGGTCCTCGGCATCCTCATCGGCGTCGCCGCGGTGGTGATCGTGGTCGCTCTCGGCACGGGCGTGCAGCAGCAGGTCGTCGGGCAGATCTCGAACCTTGGCGCGAACGTCATCTTCATCTTCCCGCAGTCGACGCAGAGCTCGGGCGTACGTTCGAGCGACGTCAATCGCCTCACGGAGGCCGACGGCCGCGCCCTCGTGAACGAGGCGACGAGCATCGCGAACGTCGCGCCCTTCAGCTCGACGGGGGCGCAGGTGATCGCGGGCGATCGCAACGCGGTGACGCAGGTGATGGGCGTCTCGCGCAGCTACTTCCAGGTGCGCGGGTTCTCCGTGGACAAGGGCCTGATGTTCACGGAGTCGGAGGAGCTGCTCAAAGGGAAGGTCGTCATCATCGGCGAGACGGTGCGCGAGAAGCTCTTCGGCACCGGCGATCCCATCGGCCAGTACGTGC
>JANMGF010000470.1:0-6926 GCA_031374535.1 Polyangium sp. (in: bacteria) | reverse complement strand
AGATGTACGCGCCGGCGCCCGTGTGCACGTAGACCTCGACGGGATAGTCGATCCCGAAGGGCTTCTTGCCGAGGTAGCCCTTGGCGCGCGCCTCCTCGATCGCGCCCCAGAGGCGCGCCTTCGAGAGGTGCAGCTCGTCGCGCACGTAGATGTACGCCGCGTGCGCGCCGATGCCGAAGCAGCCGATGATGCAGCCCTCCACCACCGCGTGGGGATCGAGCTCCATGATCGTCCGGTCCTTGAAGGTCCCGGGCTCGCCCTCGTCGGCGTTGATGACGAGGTAGTGAGGTTTCGTAGGCTTCGGAGGCCACGGCATGAAGCTCCACTTCACGCCCATGGGGAAGCCGGCGCCGCCGCGGCCGCGGATGTTCGCGGCCTTCATCTCGTCGACGAGCGCGTCACGCGTCATCGACAGCGCGCGCTTGGCCTGTTGATAGCCCCCGTCGCGTTCGTACACAGGGAGCGTCCACCCCTCGGGGACGCCATACCGCTTCGTCAGATACGTCGTTTGTCGCAGCATGGGGTCACTTGAGCAGGCGGTCGAGGATCCGATCGACCTCGGCCGTGGTGAGGTTCTCGTAGTAGTCCTTGTCGACCTGCATCATCGGCGCAGTACCACACGAGGCGAGGCACTCCGCCGTCCGCAGAGTCACCTTCCCGTCCTTCGTCGTTTGCCCGACGTGGACGCCGAGGCGCTTCTCGCAGTGATGGAGGATGGCGTCCGACCCGCGAAGCGCACAACTCAAGGTCCGGCAGACCCAGACCTGGTGCTTGCCCACGGGCTCCTTGTTGAAGAGCGTGTAGAAGGTGACCACGCCTTTGACGTGCGCGGCCGATAGGCCGAGACGCGTCCCCACCCACTCGACGATCTCGTCGGAGATCCACCCGTTCTGCTCTTGGCAGACGTGGAGGACGGGGATGCAGGCCGCCTGGCGGTTCGGGTATCGCGAGAGGATCTCTTCGACGTGCTTCTCGCGGTCGGGAGACAATGCGAACTTCGTCATGTTCGTTCGCCAGCAGGGCTAGGGGTGGATCGGGGCCGCCGCAAGCGAGCACGTGCGTCGTGCTGCACTTTCGAGCTCTTCCGCTGGGCCATTGAGCACAGAGGAGGAGCGCGCGAGCCGCCCGAAGGGTGTCGCCCGCGTTTCGCTCGGGACCCCTTCTGCAGGCGCGCGCACGCTAGTGAGCGATCCGTGGTTGTGTCAAGGCGCGCCGTTCGCCACGCCGTATCTTTCTCCTTTTCCTAGGGCCCCCCACGCAGCCCACGTTGGCCCCTCGTTACATGGGTTTCGTACCACCCGCACGCGCACCACACGATGCAGCCGTCCGTTCGTTCGATCGCGCTAAGGTCGTTCTTGTGGCGATCGCATGCCGTTCTTCTTGAGAAGTGGAGCGACCTTCCACTACGCTGCCCGCCGCCTCGCGCCCTTCGCACCTGGACGGTGGACGCGTGGCCCTCGGGAGGTGGATTCGTGTTCTGTCCGAATTGTGGGACACAAAACTCGGAGACGGCGACGACCTGCACGAAGTGCGGTTTCAACATCAGGGGCGCCGCCGCGCCGAAGTTCAAGGGGACCATGCTGATGAGCCAGCAGCCCCCCTCGGCGCCGCCACCGGCGGCGATGCCCCCGCCGGCGCCGATGCCGATGCCAGCTGCGCCGCCGCCGCCGCCAGGTCCGCCGGCCGTCAGCCCGACGATGGGTGATCAAGGCCTCGCAGGAACGATGATCGGCGTGCCACCCGCGGGCCTCGGCCCGACCGCAGGTCCGCCGGGCGCGCCCCCGCCCCCGCCCGGATATCCGCCGGCCGGAGGCTTCGAGCCGCAAGGTGGGCTCGGGAGCACGATCGCCATCGATCAACTCCCGAACTTCACACCTCCTTCTCCGAATCCGCCCGGCATGCCCTCGCCCGGTGCGTTCCCCGCCCCCGCGGGTCCGCCCCCCGGCGGCGGCTTCGGCGCTCCTCCTCCTGGCGCCCAGGCTGGCCCGCCCCCCGGCGCGTACGGTCCTCCGCCAGCGCCGGCTCCCGGCGGGTACGGCGCTCCTCCGCCCGCAGGCGCGTATGGCTCGCCTCCCGGCGGAGACCCGAACGCGATGGGTGGACCCGGCGGATACGGTGGACCGAGCCAAGGCTACGGCCCTCCGCCCGGCGGAGCGTACGGCGCGCCTCCCGGCGGTGCGATGGTCGGCCCTGGCCAGTACCCCGGCGGCGCGATGGCGGGCCCCATGGGTGGGGGTCCGATGGGCATGGGCGGCGGCGCCATGATGGGCGCGCAGGGCGGCGGCATGGGCGGCATGCGGGGCCAGACGCGCAACCCCACGGTCGCGCTCCTCGGCACGCTCTTTTGCTGCGGCATGTACCACCTCTTCGGCGGCTACGGCATGCTGAATGAGCTGAAGGCCTACACGCGGGACGAACAGCTCCAGACGTGGCACCTCTTCGTACCCATCCTCAACCTGCTCATGATCCTGAAGCTCCCGGAGATCGTGACGCGGGCGAAGCAGGCGGCAGGCTCGCGCAACCCGCAGTCGGCGAGCCTCGTGCTGTATCTGTTCCTCTTCCCGTTCGCGCTCGCCAAGGATCTGAACGAGATCTGGGACCCGTCGTCGAGCAGCTGACCGTGCCGGACGCTCGGGGGCCACACTCGTTTCCGCCGAGTGATGGCCCCCGAACGCCTCCGCGTGGATCCGCGCTCCTCCGCGCCGGCCGCCTCGCCGTCGTCGCGGCGGTGCTCGGCCTCGCGGTCGCCGTACGTTTCCCCCTCTGCCCCTTCGCGCTCGTCACGCGTCACCCGTGCCCCGGTTGCGGCCTGACGCGCGCCGGACTCGCCCTCGCCGTCGGTGACCTCGACGCGGCGCTCCACTACCACCCGCTCGTCATCCCCGTCGTCCCGGTGATCGCGTTCCTCATGCTGCAAGGAAGCTACAACTACGTGCGCCACGGCCGCTGGCGCACGTTCGCCTTTCTGCAGGCCCGCTGGGTCACCGTGAGCGCGATCGTCCTCTCCGTGGCCATGACCGCGATCTGGATCGCGCGGTTCTTCGGCTTCTTCGGCGGCCCAGTCGCCGTGTAGCCGGAGCCCGCTCGGTCGCACCTACCGTTGGTGCTCCAACGTTTTGGCTTCGCCTTCGCCTTCGCCTTCGCCTACGCCGACGGCGCCTGACGCCGCGCCCCTCGTCGACCTCCACGTCGCTCCGCTCTGGACGAGATCGTCACGACCCGCGGCCTCATCACCAGCGTGGGCTCCGCCGTCGCGAGCAGCCGGTTGTACGCGCGCTCGATCTCCTCGCCGAGCACGTCGAGCTCCTCGTCGTTGAGGCTCCGCTTCAGCTTCGGAAAGACGACGTCCTCCTCGACCTCCGCGTGTTTTTCGAAGCGCTCCCGCAGCGCCGCGATCCTCGCCGCGAAACGGGGACCGGAGCGCGGCATCACCAGCGTCACGCGCACGGCGTCGAGGATCCGCGTGTGCTCGTCGCGCGCCTCGCGGACCTCTGCGTCATCGCCGAGCCTGCTCGCGCACGCGATGTAGACGTACGCCTCCTCGACACGGATGTGCGCTTCCACGGCGCGCAGCGCGGCGTAAAACGCCTCTTCGCTCCCTGCGCCGACCGGAGACGCCTCCGCGAGCCGCGACAGCAACGCGCAGACGTCGCGGTGCTGTTGCTCCAACAGATCGAGTGCATCCATGAGCCTCTCCTTCAAGTCCATCGGCGCTACCGGCTCTCGTCCACGCAACGCGCACCCGGGCGGAATCGTGAGCGAAAGCCGCGCAGCGGAAGGCGTCTTTGGCAAGGAGCGGGCCGAGCCCCAACGCGCACGCCGTGCTCGATGGCGACGCGAAACCCACATGCCGCCCTGCGGCCGCGGGTGCTCCCTACCCTGCGAACGCCGTGGCCAGAGGCACGACCTTCACGCTTTGGCGCTTCGTGTCCACGAGCGCGCCACGCATCTGCGCAGCGCCCGAGAACCGCGCGTCCGGGTGCTTGGCCAGCGCGCGCGAAAGGAACGCGTCGAGCGCACGCGGAACGTTCCTCTGCTCGGCGCGCAGCGGCACCGGCGGCCTTCGCACCGTGGCGACGGCGACGTCGAGATCCCCCTCGCCCCGGAAGGGCAGCTTCCCCGACACCGCGTAGTAAAGCAGCAGCGCCGTCGCGAACAGATCGCTCTGCGCCGTGATCGCGCGGCCCCGCGTCATCTGCTCGGGCGACATGAACCGTATCGTCCCCACGAGCGCGCCGCGGCTGTCCGCCGTCACCCCGTCCCCTGTGTCCACGCCCGGCTCGTGGGCGAAGCCGAAGTCGAGCAAGAGCACACGCAGCTCGCCGCGCTCGCCCTCCGTGAGCAGGACGTTCTCCGGCGTGAGATCCCGATGCACGATCCCCGCCGCGTGTACGGCCTCGAGCCCCGCCAAGATGCGGTCGATGATCCCGAGGGCGCGCTCGAGCGGCAGCGGCCCGTCCTCACGCACGACGGCCCCGAGCGTCCTTCCCCGGTAGAGCTCCATCAGGTAGTACGGCCGCCCGTCGCGCATGTGACCGTGCCCGAGCACCGGCGCCACGTTTGCGTGCACGACCCGCGTCGCGAAGGAGATCTCCCGCTCGAACCGGCGCTGGGCGCTCTCGTCGGCCGCGTGGCACTCCCGCAGCGTCTTCAGCGCGACGCGCCTCCCCGTCGCGACCTCGCGGGCCGCGTACACGAGCCCCATCCCGCCTTCGGCCACGACGCCCTCGAGGACCAGGCCCGGGACGAGCGGACCCTCGTCGTTCCCGATCCTCGGGTCAGGCGACGCCTCACCCACCACGTGAGGGTCCCAGGACAATCCTTCGCTGCGTTTCGGAAGACTCATGATCGGGCAGCAGGCCATTTCTGCATGCCCGCCGTCAGGAATCACCCGAAAAGTGCATCGGCACCTTGCCCGTCTCGACTCAGGGCCGTCCCCAACGTTTCCTCACCCAAGAGGCACGCAAGAGGGACGGCAGGCGCACGTCCCCGCTACAGACGCGCGAGGGGTGCCCGTCACCGCGAAACCGAATTCTTGCTTTTCGTTTGCGCGGGTCTGCCCGCGCTCAGGAAGGGAGAAGCGCCTTCAGACGCGCCACGAGCGTCAGCGCATCGAGCGGCGTCAAACGCTCCACCTCGACGGCGCGCAGCGTCTCCAGGACGGGCGCCGCCGCATCCGTGTCGGCTTTTGCCTTCGCGAACAGGTCGAGCTGCACCGAGCCCTGGCGCGTGCGTCCGCGCATCGTCGCGTGTTTGCCCGAGGGCAGCGGCGCGCCTGCCTCCAGCGTCGCGAGGATCGCCTTCGCCCGCGCGAGCACTGGCTCCGGTACGCCCGCGAGCCGCGCGACCGCGACCCCGTAGCTCCGGCTCGCCGGCCCCCGCACGAGCTTGTGCAAAAACACCACGTCCCCTGCGTGCTCGCGCGCCGACACCGACCAGTTCGCGATGCCGGGCCCCTGCTGCGTGAGCTCCGTCAGCTCGTGGTAGTGCGTGGCGAACATCGCGCGGCATCCCACCGCGTCGTAGAGATGTTCGGCCACGGCCCACGCGATCGCGAGCCCGTCGTACGTGCTCGTGCCGCGCCCGATCTCGTCGAGGATCACCAGCGAGCGCCGGGTCGCGTCGCGCAGGATCGTGGCCGTCTCGCGCATCTCGACCATGAACGTGCTCTCGCCGCGCGCCACGTTGTCGCTCGCGCCGACGCGCGACAGCACGCGATCCACGACGCCGATCCGCGCCGCCTGCGCCGGCACGAAGCTCCCCGCTTGCGCGAGGATCGTGATCAACGCGACCTGCCGCATCAACGTCGACTTGCCCGCCATGTTGGGCCCCGTGAGCAACCACAACCTGTCGCCGCCGAGATCGAGCGTCGTGTCGTTCGGCACGAAGCGCCCCGCCGCCGCGAGCCGCTCCACGACCGGATGACGGCCTCCCTCGATCACCAGCGCCTCGCCCGTGTCCACCTCGGGCCGCACGTAGTCTTGCCGATGCGCGACGTCCGCGAGCGCCGCCGCCACGTCCCATCCCGACAGCGTCCGCGCGAGCTTGCGGATCCGCTCCGCGTTCTCGGCCACCGTGCGCACGAGCCCCTCGAAGATCGACGTCTCCCGCGCGAGAGCCCGTGACTCGGCGTTCTCCAGCCCGTCCGACAGCTCGTCGAGCCTGTCGCTCGTGAACCGCTCGCCACCCGCCACCGTCTGCTTGCGCCGGAAGTCCGCGGGCACCTTGCCGAGGTGCGTCTTCGTCACCTCGATGTACCAGCCGAACACCCGCGTGTACCGGATCCGCAGCGATCCCGCGCCCGTCTTCTCGCGGAGCTCCGCCTCGAGCTTCGTCATCTCCTCGGCGCCGCCGCGCGCGAGCCTTCGTTGCGTGGCGAGCTCCGCGTCGTACTCCTCCCGGACGAACCCGCCGTCGCGCGGATTGGCGGACGGTCTGTCGACGAGCGCCGCCGAGAGCGTCTCGCAGAGCTCCGGCAACGTGTCCACCTCCGCGCCGAAGAGCTCCTGCGCCCCTCCATCCACGATCGACCGTGTCGCCGCCACCGCCGCCGGCGCCGCGCGTAAACCATCCCGCAGCGCGCCGAGATCCCGCGGCGTCGCCTCCCGCAGCACCGCCCTCACGCTGAGCCGCTCGAGGTCCCCCACCCGCGTGAGCGCCTCCCTGAGCTCCGCCCGCGCCTTCGGGTTCTCCACGAACGCCTGCACCTCGTCGAGCCGCCGCCGGATCGACCCGACGTCGAGCAGCGGCGTCAGGATCCTCCGCCGCAGGAGCCGCGCCCCCGCGGGCGTCACCGTCGCGTCGACCATCTCCAGCAGCGTCCCCTTCCGAGAACCGTCCGCCCCTCGCACGAGCTCGAGGTGCACCTGCGCCGTCTCGTCGATCCGCATCGACCCCGCCGGGTCGTACGGCGAGATCCTGCGCAC
>JANMGF010000447.1:0-1798 GCA_031374535.1 Polyangium sp. (in: bacteria) | reverse complement strand
CGATGTAGACGATGCCGCGTTGCGCCCGCTCCACGTCGTGATCGGCGTTCTGGAGGAGCTGGACGATGATGTTTTCGACGTCCTCACCGACGTAGCCCGCCTCGGTCAACGTCGTGGCGTCGGCGATCGCGAAGGGCACGTTGATGATCTTCGCGAGCGTCTGCGCGAGCAGCGTCTTGCCGGAGCCCGTCGGGCCCAGCAAAATGATGTTCGACTTCTGCAGCTCGACGTCATCCGCGTGAACGCGGCTGTCGATGCGCTTGTAGTGGTTGTGCACCGCGACCGAGAGAACCTTCTTCGCTCGGTGCTGCCCGACCACGTACTCGTCGAGGATGGCCTTGATATCGGCCGGCTTCGGGATGGGGGCAGAGCCGGCATACGGCTCGTCCTTCTCGACCTCCTCGGCGATGATGTCGTTGCAGAGCCCGATGCACTCGTCGCAAATGTACACCGTCGGCCCAGCGATGAGCTTCTTCACTTCCTTCTGCGATTTGCCGCAAAAGGAGCAGCTCAGATTGCCGTTCGAGTGATCGTCCCGCCTTCGCTCCACTTCGCCTCTCGCCTCTCTCGCCTCGCCGTGGCCTGGTGCCGAGGCATCCATGGCCGTGATCTACGAGCAGCCCAGTGTCCGCAAAAAGCGTCACCATGGCGCACTCGACGACGAAAACGATGCTGAAAATCCGCGTTTTCCCAGCGTATCGCCGTGAGCGGATTCTAGTCCCCTACCCTGTGACCCGCAAGGTAACGCTCGTGCTTCGCGCGCTCGCCCGCCGCCCCTGCCATGCCCGCCCCGGGCGGCGCGAAACGCGCTTTTCGTGCACTCGAGACGCAAACCAAGAAGGGCATGACGCGTGCAGACGGACGTCGCGACCCGAAATCAAAGCGCCGCCGGGGCTCCCTTGATCCGCTTCGGCAAGACCTCGTCGATGAGGCCGTACTCCTTGGCCTGCGGCGCGCTCAGATAGAAATCGCGCTCGATGTCCTTGGCGAGCTCATCGCGTTGCTTGGTGGTCGCGTCGGCGAGGATGTCGATCAAGGTCTCCTTCATCTTCTTGATCTCGCGCGCCTGGATCTCGATGTCCGTCGCCTGGCCACGCGCGCCGCCGAGCGGCTGATGAATCATCATCCGCGCGTGCGGAAGGGCGTACCTGCGGCCCCTGTGGCCCGCCGCGAGCAGGACCGCGCCCATCGACGCAGCCTGGCCGATACACATCGTCGAGACCGGGCAACGGACATACTGCATCGTGTCGTACATCGCGAGGCCACTCGTCACGATGCCGCCAGGGCTGTTGATGTAGACCTGGATGTCCTTGTCCGGATCCTCGCTCTCGAGGAACAAGAACTGCGCGATGACGGCGTTCGCCACGAAGTCGTCGATCTCGGTCCCGATGAAGACAATCCGGTCCTTCAGCAGACGGCTGAAGATGTTCCACTCGCGTTCACCGCGATGGGTCACCTCGGTGACCGTGGGCAGGACGTAACCCTGCTCCCGGAGCGTGGTAAGCCCCGACGCTCGCGCGCGGTCCACAGAATCGTGGTCCCGCTCGAGAAACTCCATCGCCTGCGTACGTGTCTCGACTCGTCGGATCATCCAGGGCTCCGCTGTGGTTCGGCAAAAGGGTGCCGGGAGGCCCTAGTCGTGAGCCAGAAGCCCGCCGTTCGCAAGCCCGAACCGAGGCCCGGGTGTGAAGAAATGCGACGGACGAGCGTGAGCCTTCTTCGCGCCTCGAAAGCGGAATTTCGACCGCGCTGGGAGAGCGCGTCGAGGCTGGAGAGAAGCCGTGGGTGGTGAAGAAAA
>JANMGF010000436.1:0-3881 GCA_031374535.1 Polyangium sp. (in: bacteria) | reverse complement strand
GTTTGAAAAACTGCGCACCGCGCAGTTTTTCAACCCTTGGTCCAGGGCCTGCCCTGGTCCGGGTCGAGGGGCGGATAGCCCCCGCGGGGTCCGGGGCAGGGCCCCGGCGCGGCGGCTTTGCGAGGAGACCCATGCTCAGCTCCAGGTTGGCAGATCCAAACCCGACGTTTGTCAAGAGATCCCTCGTGACGCGAGCGTGACGAACCCTTCTTCCACACCGCGGCGCGGCGCGTTTCGGAACGCTGGCGGGGCGGAACCGCGTTGTTTTTCGCGACCGCCCTGCGCAGGGCTGGATCCTCGGATCCTGTGGTGTGATCTCCCACCACGTTTTTCTCTTGAGCCACGCACCTCATCCTGACTAGGTTACGCTCCGTTCGATGCGCTTCCGACGCCTTCTGGCTCCCCTTCTGGCCGCGCCTCTTTTCGCCTTGGCCCTGGGCTCTGGCTGCGAGACGTCCGCGCCTTCCCCTCGGTTGCAGGGTCAGGCTCACCTGACCTTGATCCACACGTCCGACATCCACTCGCGGCTCTATCCGTACAACCTGCAGCTCGGACAGGTCGACTCCGGCCTCGGGCTCGGGGAGGCGCTGAGCATCTCGAACGTGGGCGGCGCGGCGCGTATCTCGCATATCGTCGGACGGGAACGGGCGCGCGCCTCGCGTGTCCTCCACGTCGACGGCGGCGACTGCTTCCAGGGCGCGCCCATCTTCAACTTCTTCTCCGGCGAGGCCGAGATTCGCTCGCTCAGCGCGATGGGCGTCGATGCGATGCTCGTCGCCAACCACGAGTTCGATCGCGGCGCGCTGAACCTCGGGATCCAGCTCCAGAACTGGGCGAGTTACCCGGTCCTCGCGGCGAATTATCTGCTCGAGGATCCCTCGATGCCCGGCGCGTCTCCGCTCGGCTCCGTGCTCCAGCCGTTCAACGTCTTCACGCTCGACGGGCTACGCGTCGGGCTCGTCGGCATGGGCAACCTGTCGAGCATGACGTCGATCTTCGACGCGCCGAACCGGCTCGGGATCACGCCGCTCAACACGGTCGAGGTCGCGCAGTTCTACACCGACCTCCTTCGCCCCATCGTCGACGTCGTTGTCTTCGTCACGCACCTCGGCCTCGAGGTCGACGAGCGCATGATCCAGAACACGACGGGCATCGACGTCGTGCTCGGCGGGCACAACCACATCGTGCTCCAGCCGCCGAAACGCGTGCGCGACTGCTCGGCGAATTACGACGCCGGGGCGAACAGCTACTACGTCGAGCTGAACAGCCCCAACGCGGGGGAAGGCAAGATCCGGAGGTACTGCCGGCCGCGCGACGTGGTCCTCTCGCATTCCGGCGCGTTCGCCAAATTCGTGGGCCGGCTCGACCTTGTTCTCTCGAACGACCCGGATGATTTTCCCGGCGAGGACGGCGGTGAATCGAGCTACGACCCGGCGAACGGCCACGAGGTCCTCTCGAACGATTATCGCCTCTTCCCGGTCACCGAGGACGTGCCGGAGGATCCGATCGTGTCCGCGATCCTCGAGCCTTATGCGCAAAACCTCGACGCGCTGGCGAACCTCGAGCTGCTCGTGGGGTATGCGCGCGACGGGTCTCGGCGCTTCTCCACGAGCGGCGGCGACTCGCCCCTCGGCAACCTGATCTCCGCGGCGATATGGCTCCGCCTCGGCGTGCAGACGGATCTCTCGCTGACGAATACCACGGGTATTCGCGCCGATCTCGTGCCCGGGCCGGTCACCGTCGAGCAGATGTACAACATCTTCCCCTTCGACAACTCGATCTCGAAGATGCAGCTCTCGGGCGTCGAGGTGAAGGACCTCTTCGATTTCGTCGCGCGCCGCTCGGCCGGCCGCGGATGCGTCTCGCAGGTGCAGATCGCGGGCGCGCGTATCGTGATCGACTGCTCGGTGCAGAAGGAGCCGGGAGGACCGTTCGGCGTCGCGACGAACATCTACATCGGCGCGAGAAACCCCAAGATCCCCTGCACGAGCGACGCGCAATGCCCCGACATGGGGATCGGGAGCTGCGACGTCGAGGGCGGCGTTTGCTGGCAGCCTTATGATCCGCTCGCGAGTTACGAGCTCGCCACGTCGAACTACCTCGCGGCGGGCGGCAGCGGGTTCCGCGTCTTGCAGCGCAATACCACCCAGTTCGACACGCAGATCCAGCAGCGCGACGCGCTCGTCGATTACATTCGCGCCGGCGATCCCTGCACCATCCGGCCTCCTTGCCCCGTCGATCAGGACGGCGACGGCAACCAGGCCGACGAATGCACCTCGCTCCTCGGCCTTTCGTCCACGTGCACGAACGACGGGGTGTGTGACCACGACGAGCCGATCGGGTGCAAGGTCGACGCGGATTGCGAGAAGCTCGACAAGGATTTCGTTTGCGCCTGCCCCGAGTCCGCCATCGAGGGGGCGACGTGCGAGAGCGACAAGACCCGCCCTTGCGCGGCGGGGACCTGCGTGCTCCGGCAATGCCGCAACGACATCGCGGCGTTCCAGCGGACGACGTGCGAAAATGCGCCCTCCGCCTCGATCGAGCGGCGATGCGAGGAGGAGCTCGCGCCCTGCAGGACCGCGGGTGAGACCTGCAAGTATCTCGCGTGCGTGGATCGTTTCATCGGGAATTTCTCCGATGGCCGCATCCGGATGATCGGGCAATGAAACGCGTCCTCTGCCAGAAGTCCCTCGTCCTCGCGTCGCTCCTCGGCCTCGCCGCTTGCACGGATCAGGTCGCTCCGCTCGGCGGCGCGTCGACGTTCCGCGTGCGGGTCACCGAGGTCAATGGCGCGGCCGTCCCCGCCTCCTCGGCGCCGCTGCCTGCGAATCGCGGGGATCGCGAGGATACGTGGGCGTTCGAGATCGAGTCGCGGTCGCCTTATGGCGAGCCTGTCGATTTCGACGGCACGGTGCGCATCAGCGTCGAGCCCGGCGTCGTCATCGATGTCACGGGCGAGACCGCGGTGGGTCGGAACGTGAAGCTCGTGGGCGGCAAGGCGAAAGCGACGGCCACGGTGAGCGCGGTGTATGGCCCGGCCCGGCTCTGGGTCGAGGACCTTGGATATCGCCCCATCCCGCTCTCGGAAAAGCCTGCATGCGCGAATGGCAAGGACGACGACGAGGATGTGCTCGTCGACTTCCCCGCGGATCCGGGGTGCGCCTTCGCGGACGACGACGACGAGGAATCGGGCACGTTCGCTGCCGGCATCTCGCCCCCTGTCCCTTATGAATTGCCGCGCCTCAGCGATATTCAGGGCCTCGGCTCGACCACGCCGTTCCCTTACGAGGCCGTGGAGGTCGATACGGATCGACCGAAGCCGCTCGTCGTGACGCGCGTCGCGAGTGACGGGTTTTACGTGACGGACCTCTCCGAGCAGGCCACGGGGTACAATCACATCTTCGCGTTCAGCTTCTCCACGCCGCCCGGGATGCGGGTCTGCGACCGCGTGACGTTCCTGACGGGGACCGTGGTCGAGTTTTTCGGATTCACCGAGCTCTCGTTCCCTTCGTTCGCGCTCGATTATCCGATCGAAGGCCAGGACCAGTGCGAGGTGCCCGAGCCTGCCGTGCTCGACGACGCGACGATCGGCGACGCGGAGGCGATGGAGCGGCTCGAGTCGGGCCTCGTACGAATCGAGGGTTTCCGTGTGGCGTCGAAGTTCGGCCCCAAGCCGGTCGTCGACAACATCCCGGACGCGGACCATTCGAATTGCGACCTCAACGGCGACGGGCAGGTCGATTTCGAGAGCACGGCCGAGGGGAATTGCTCGGATGTCTGCGCGTCCGATCCCGAATGCACCGAGTGGACCTCGTTCTCGGCGCGCGGCAATTACAAGGTCTTCAAGGGGAACACGCAGATCCAGATCCAGACCGGCACCG
>JANMGF010000428.1:0-7236 GCA_031374535.1 Polyangium sp. (in: bacteria) | reverse complement strand
AAGTTGCGTCGCTCGAAGCTCGACACCGGAATGCCGCGGACCATGGGCAGGAAGGATTCCAGCTCCGTCAACGCTTCTTTGCCGCGCTGATTGCCGAGCATGAACTTCGAAAGCTCGAGGGCGACGCGCAGGCTCCGACGTCGGCCCGAGAGGTGCGTATACCGGGAGTACTTGAGCGACAGATAGCGCCGATACGCCTTCATCGACTCGTCGGCGCGGATGTAGTTGTTCGCGAGCGTGTCGTTGACGACTTGCAGACCCATCTGGATTGCAATCTCGTCGGACGACGCGCAGTATTTGCCGAGGAGGAATTCGAGGACGAAGACAGGCACATTGGCGCCGACCTTCACCTTCCGGACGAGATCCTTGCGGACGACCTTCCCGGCGAAGAGGCGGTTTGCCTTGTCGTCGAGGGCGTCACGTGTGGGGACGGCGAGGTTATTCATGATCACAGGACTTTGACCGGGATGTCGGCGGGGGATCGATAGAGCTCTGCGTCGGTGGCCGGATCCAGGATCACCACGCGAAGGGAAGCCACGCTATCGTCGCTGAGCTGAAACCAGACGCTCGCGGGTTTGTTTGGTTCGAGCTTCACGCATCCGGTGGCGCGGTCGAGCTCGGCGTCGGCCATTCCCACCGCGCCGACCTGCTTTCCCCCCGACATCAGGAGCGGCCGAACGACCCTCTCCGTGGCACCCAGCATCATCTGCTTCTCGCCGTACGCCAGCATGACGCTGAAGATACGGTTGGTGACGGCCTCGGGCAAACCGCTGGCGGTGATCGGACCGGCGGACGGGCGCGCCGACGGGCGCATCTTCGTGCGGACCGTGATGACCGGGACGATCATCTCCTGCAGCGACGGTCCGCCGTGATGGAACGCGAGATCGCCGCCGGCCTTGAAAACACCGGATCCCATGGGGAACACGAAATCGAGGTCCGAGACGTACCCCAGCTCGGCGGCGGTCGCCCGCACGCATCCAGGCGACCTGGCGCCCCCACGGCCGATCCAGCACCTCCGATGCAAGTCCACCTCGTCGCCGCCGGGGGCGTCGGTGCGCATGGATTCGTCGCGATCGGACGCAAAAAAGAGATGACCGTGGTCGGCGCTGACGACCGCGTGCTCGACCCCCGCCGCGGCGAGCTTCCGGATCGCCCGCGCGAGATTGTCGATCACGGTATCCATCACCTGCCGCGCCGAAAAGGTGAAGCCCGCCTCTCCCGCGTGGTCGATCTCCTGCGACCGAACGACGACGACAACCGCGCCGTCGAGCTTCTTTCCGAGCTTCGACGGCGCAAGGCTGAGCAATTCGTCGAGCGTGATGTCGACGAGATTCGGCACGCGCGCGGCGGCGAACTTTCTTCTCGATGCCAGGTCGGAAAGGAACACGTCCTCGATGCGAGCGCCGAGCTTGCCGGCCTGCGCGACGACGCTGAAGCTCTGGGATGCGCCGGGTTGCAGCGCCGCCATGCCGATCGGCGTGATGCTAGGTAATGCGGAAACGGCGTGCCTCACCGCAATTTCCGAGGTCCTTGGCAAACGCTCGGCGAGCTCGACGCCCATCTCGAAGCGCATGGCATCCACGAGGAAATAGGCGACAGGCTTGGGCTGCTCCGCGACGACCTCGGCGAAGACCCGCGTCTGAGGCAGCGAGGCGGACGCGCTCCAACCGGCCTTCACGAGCGCCTTGGTGAAGCCTTCGGCCATCGCATGGCACGTGTCCTCGTAGGTGCGACGCACGATGCCGAGAGGCCGCTCCTCGGGCTCCTCGTCCAGGTTTGCCACCCAGGCTTCGAGCCGGCGCTGCGCCTGGTCGACCCGATACCAACCTTCCTTGTTCGTATACGCCTCGATCCAGGCGTTCGCGTCGCCGCCTGCCTTGTGGACGGCTGCGCGGACCGACGTGGCCACGCTTCCGAGCTCCGCCATGCGGCGGCACGCCTCCCACTGGGCCTTTCGTCCGACGTCCCGGTCGAGCCAGAAGCTGTGCTCGCGCTCGCCCACGAGCTTCAGCGCTTCCTCGAACTTCTTATTTGCGACGAGCTCGCCGCAATGGGTGAGCAGCGAGCGCTCCTCGAACCGGAAGGTATCGATGGCGCCGAGCGCGCTGGGGGGCAACTTCGCGTTCCGGAGCAAAAGCTCGTTCTCGATCCGGTCCGCGAGGCCGGCATAAGCCTCCGGGAAGCCGGCGCGAAGATGCCGCGAAAGCTCGCGCAACGTGGTCTCCGCCTCCTTGGTCTTGGGGCTCGGGACCCCATCGAGGCACGCCGGGGGCGGGCAGTTCAAATCACTGCGGAACTCGCCCGCGAGCACGTATCGCAGGGTCACGGCGCGTAGTTTCGTGAGCGTCGCATCGTCCGCAAGCTCGAGCCCGAGGTGCGATCGAATCAGCTTGCAGAGCTCGCGGGCCGCGTCCTTCGCCTCGATGTCGGCGTCCCGCGCGTCGCTCACGAGCCATGCCGCGAGCAATCCGTCATTGCTGCTGCTGGATTCGTGGAAGATACTCTTGAGGATGGAGGGCGGCTCCGTCGACGACGTGTTCGAACACGCGACCGTGAGGTCTTCGTACGTCACCCTCCGGTCGAAGGGCAGCATGTCGTCGACCATGCCCAGCGTGTACTTCTGGAGCAGCACGTTTTTCGCGAGCTGCTTCAATTGCGGCTCCCACGTCGTCCCCGCTTTCTCCAGCTCCATGAGCACCGAGGCGTGTCGATCGTGCTCGCAGCCGGGCAGGTAGAGCAGGACCGACGCGGGCACGTCTCCGCACACGTGTGGCTCGACCGCCGCGCGCAGCTCGAACATGGATCCCGCGTATTCCGCGAGCTGCGTGGTGACGCCTGCCACCGACACTGCCATGGGCTCGCTGCTCGTCCGCGGCCCGCCGCGCGTTTCCGCGACGAAGGGCGCGAATTCGCCGCGAACATCGTACCAGATCACGACCTTCTTGCTCTTCAGCTTCTCGGCGAGCTGCTTGGCGACGTACTCGTGCAGCGGATGCATCAGCCGACCTCCTCCAGGAGCCTTTGAATGCCGGAACAGAAGACACGAAAGCTCTCCGATTGGTTCCGCGCTGGATCGAGCAGAGGACCGACGCGACGAGCGCCATCCCGCTTTTGATACTCCGGGATGAACTTACGGAGGGTCTCCACGGGGCGCACGAGCCTATCCGGCGCTCGATGCGCCGCCTTCTGAGCCTGCAAAGCCAGCTCGGGTCGCTCGAAGGCATCCGCGATGCCTTTCCAATCACCAAGGATCCACGATTCGAGCTCTCGGCATGCGACCCGTATGAGCGCGGGTTCGCGGCCGGATTCTTTGACGAGGCGGAGGAGCCCTGCCTTGACCTTGCGACACTCGGCGGCGTCCTGATCACGCAGAATGACGAATGCCGACTCCGGAGCCCTCCATCCTTTCAACTTCCTGACGATCTGCCTCTCCAAATCTTGCTTGCCATCGAAAACGAGATAGTGGACGGAAATCGTCTCCGGCAGGAGCCTGGGCAGGAGCCCCTCGAGCAGATCCCGGGCCGAGGGCTCTTCCAGCAGAAATACGAGTTGCTTCATTTCGGGTCGACCCCGTCGAAGAGCCCCTGCTTCCACAAGTAGCCGAGCTTGTCGCCATCCTCCATGTACGCCACGACTTGCGCGTTGTCATTGGCTCGAAAGACCTCGGTGTATCCTCCCTTCTTCACCAGCCAGAACGCCTCGTCGACCTCGACCGCGTTCAGAAAATCAGGAGAATGCGTCGAGACGAACACCTGCCCGCCGCGTGTGGCATAACTGCGAAACTCCTCGGCGAGCTCGCTCAGCAACGCCGGATAGAGCTGGTTTTCCGGCTCCTCCACGCAAAGAAGCGGATGCGGCTTGGGGTCGAGCAAAAGCACCAGATACGCGAGCATCTTGATCGTGCCATCCGAGACGTAACGCGCCAGGAAAGGGTCTTCGAATGATCCATCCTGGAACTTCAGTAAAACGCGGCCTTCTTCGGTGACCTTCGATTCGACGCGCGTGATGCCAGGGATACGATGCGCGAGCTTCTTCAATATCTCGGCGAAGACCTTCGGCTGTTGCTTTTGAAGGTATTCGATCACGAGAGACAGGTTTTCGCCTTCACGCGAGAGGTGCTCCGCATAGCCTGTCTCCTGCTCGGGCCTGGCGCGGCTGATGTGGAAATCCGATAAATGCCAGTTCTCGATGAGCGTCCCGAGCGCTACCGCCGCCGGAAAACGCTCGAACTGCGCGAGCCCCTTGATGGCGAGGATGTCTGGGCTCTTGAGGTTCTGCTTTTCTCGTCGCAGCTCGGTCTCATCGGCGACCGAGTCCATCTCGTTGGTGACCGCCTCGCCGATACCCCGCTCGAAGTCGATGAAGTGCCAGGGTTGCCCGATGCTGCCTCGCCGGTACTTCAGCACCTCCCGTTCCACCACCGGACGTCCCCTGTCTTCGTTGATCGTGAGCGAATAGGTGATGAGGCTTGCTTTCGGCCGCCCGAGGTCCGCGCGTATCTTTAATTCGATCTCGATCGGGCCATCGCAGCCGCGCGAGCGAACTTCCTGAAAACCGCGGCTCCCACCCAGGCGACCGAGCGCCGCGGTGACGTTTGTCGATATCGCGTCTCGCAAGAAGGAGAACACGGAGAACAGGGTGCTCTTTCCCGTGCCGTTGGCTCCGATGAGAACACAGAATCCCGGAATGTTCCGCATGTGAACATCACGGAATGCACGAAAGTTCTTGAGGCGGATCGATTCAACTCTCATGCGCTCGTTCCTTTGCGTTTCGTGGGTCCGGCGCCAGTGGCTTTCACCTCCAGCAAGCTCTTCAACGCAGCCTTCACAGCCGCCGAGGTACGTTCGTGGTCGATCTCCCCGACGGGCCTCTCTGGCTTCGCCCGCGCCTTCCACTTCCCATCCGCCCCCTCGACCCAGAACACCTCTTCGAGCCCGTGTGCAATGGCCAGGCTCCGGTCCGTCGCGCACTTCGGAACGACACGCTCGGGAAAGAAAAACATCGCGAGGTGCGCCCAGTCGTATTCACCCGCCGAAAGAGCGTCCCACGTCGCCTTCAGCTCCTTCTGCCACGGCTTGTGGTGGGGGACGAGGCGCCAGAGCGGCGCGAAGTTGAGGATCACGCCGTCGTCCGTGTTGGGGTTCCACAGCGGAGCGATCCGTTTGACCTCTTCGAGGAAGGCGCGTAGCTCGTCGACGAACGTCTCCTGGGCGGCGAGTGTTTTTCGTTCGGCGGCTTTTGGGCTCTCGCCCAGCTCTCGCCTGAGCGCTTCCAGCTTGCGCTCCTCGTGCGCGAGTTTGGGGCCGGCGTGATCGTTCTGGACCTTGTAGAGCGTGTCCTTGCTGAAGGCGTGCAGGTAGAGCCAGACCGAATAACTCGCCGAGGGGGTCGCGAGTTGCCAGTAGATCGGCGCCTTGCGACGGCTCTTCGAGTACATCTTGATGTGGAGCGGGAAAAACGCGCGCGCGAGCCACGGGCCGAGGTCCTCCGGGGCGGGGCAGCCGGCGAGCGCGGCGGCGCCTTCGACGTGGGCGCCGAGGTCGTGGGTATGGCCGGGGTCGTCCACGAGGATGTCGGGGGGAAGGACGTCGCGTTTTTCGTCCGCGGGCCACATGCCGGGGGAGCGGGAGGGCAGGGGATCGAAGGGTTCGGGCTCGGGGGGAATGGGACGTTTGCCGGTCGCCAGGCGGGGGTCGAAGCGGCCGAAGGCGACGCCGACAAGCCAGGAGAGCAAGGCAAGCGCGGGCGGGCCGGCGGAGGTGTCGTCGTCGGTTGTGTCGTCGTCGGGTTCTTCGTCGGTGGGCTCTGCCGAGGAAGGGCCGCTCTTGGCGGAGGCTTCTATGGTGGCGCGATCCTCGGGACCGATTCCGTAGAGGTCGAAGGCGCGGTCGTCGATCTCGCGCTGGATGGCGGCTAGCTCGCGTTCGATGGCGGCGGGATCGAGGCCGGTGACCTTTTCGTTTGGGCCAGGCGGGAGGAGGAAGGCGTGGGAGGTTTCGGTTGTGGTGTCGAGGGTACGCTTGAGGGACCAGGCGCGGCGGGCGAGTTGTTCGAGTTCTTGGGTATCCTCATCCGAGAGGTTAGGGATAGGTGTTTGCTGAACGAGTCCGACTTCGTACGACTGCGCTAGCTCGGTTCGAGCAAGCTGAATGCCCATCAAGTAGGCGAACACTCGCGAGTTGATCACCGAGCATAAGGCGAGGAGATGCGGCGGGGCATCGCCCTCAAGGAACATAGCTGGGCCCTTGTCCGCAAAAATAGAGCCGCCCGGAAGAACTCGGAAGGAGAGTCCGCTTGTGCGGCGGGGCCACGTGAGACCAGGACGTAGAAAATGCGAATAATTCGCCGGGGGCTCCAGTGGTCGATTGTCGATCGTGCCCGGCTCATCGTGACGCCTCGTTCGTCGCCAGGCCGAGGTGCCGCCCAAGAAACCCGTGTATGTGGATCGCTCTGGGTCCCAGTCAATTACAGTTGGAATGTCGTAGTAGAACGGGGAGAAGGAACCGCCCTTAGCCCATGCCCTGCGCGTAACGCCGAGCTGGTCCGCAGAGGATTCCCACCAGGCACGGACGTAGCGCGAGTCCTCGGTAAGGGGGTTGGTGGAGGCGGCTATTCGCTCTCCATTATGGAATCGATGGAACGTCTTGAAGATCCGCAGAATGTCGGCACTAACCCAGTATGCGAACGGCGAACGCGGTACGCTCCCGAAGGATGCCGGGTCGACCTCGAACACGGGGCCCGCAGTTCCTTCCCGATGGCTCCGCAACGAAGCACGCAGCGCGGCGTCCTTGTCGCCTGCCTCGATAAGCCGAATAAACGTCGTCACGCCTGCTTCTCCAAACAATACGCCGCCGTCTCCACCATCGCGCTATCCAGCACCCCCGCCCCCAGATCCGCAAACACCACCGGCGGCGCGCTCTTCAACAAGATCTCCTCCCGCCACTTCTGAAAACTCGACAGGAAGAACCCCGTCCGCGACGTGATCGCCCCGAGCCGCCCCTTCGGCCGCAAAAGCTCGATCCCCCGCTCCACGAACGCCGCATACACATCATTCTTCGTCCGCGGATACGCCTTCTCAAAGTCCTTCTTCGCCCGCGTGCTCCCCGCCCCGAACGGCGGATTCATCAACACCACGTCGAACTTCTTCTCCGCCGTCTCCAGAAGCCCCACCCCTTGCGCCGCATCCTCCGCGAAGAGCCTCCGCCTCGTGCCCCCAAGCCCCCCCGAAGCCGCAAC
>JANMGF010001241.1:0-3102 GCA_031374535.1 Polyangium sp. (in: bacteria) | reverse complement strand
CGACCGGGCCGCGCTCGGGCTCCGGGACACGGCGAAATTCGGCCGGGCGGCGCGGCAGGCGATGGTGTGGACGAGGCGCTTGCTCGGCGACGCGACCCACGACTGGCTCGCGTCCTTGCCGCTCGTCCGGAAGGCGTCGGGGGATCTGCTACTTTTCCACGCGGCGCTGCACCCGGTGCCCAATGACGAATTGCACCTGTCGAGCTTGCCGCGCCTGGAGAAGAGCTTGCGGGCGCTCTGCGAGGGTGGGTACGGCGCGCGTTTGGGCCTGTTCGGGCACACGCATCACGCGGGGGCGTGGCGCGCGCGGGGCGGCGCGTTCGGGCCTGCGCCCGGCGAGATGGTGAAGCTCGACGACGGGGCGTTTTACCTGATCAATCCAGGGAGCGTGGGGCAATCGCGGGACGGCGATCCGCGCGCGGCATTTGCGATTTTGGACATGGACGAGGGGCTCGTGCGGTTCCAGCGTGTCCCGTACGATACGACGCTGGCGATGGCGAAGGTCGCGGCGCTTTCGGCGAAACAGGGCGGCGGGCTGTCGTCGTGGTTATCCGCTCGATTGCCGTTCGGCCTCTTCGCCGGGCAGCGGCGGTAGGCTCGCTGGATCGAGGCCGGGCGGGACGACGAGGATCTCGAAGGTCGGCGGATACACGTCGGTCTTCTCCTCGACGCGCGCCCGGCCGTCCTCCCCACGCATGGTGCGGGTCTTGCGGATCGCGTATCCACGAATGCCCTTTTGTTTCAGGACCACGTGCCCCTCGGTCAAGGACGGGTTCTCCTCCACTTTACGTTTGTATGGGGATACGCCGATCGTCGCGCTCGACCATTCAACGGCGTCCGGCGTGCCGCTGCCGCGGATCTCGACCGTGAGCGTGCCTTTGTCCGCGATAGCGTGGACGACGACGGGGAACGAGTACGGGTTCTTGAGGCGGAGGTCGACGTGCGGGTAAACGACCGTCGCGTCGAGGCCCATCGGGATGTAGCCGCTCGGCCGTGAATGGTTGATCCGTTCGGCGATCTCGAATCCGCCGAGGTAAGCCGCGGCGTGCAGCGTGCTCGCGACCTGGCAGGTGCCGCCGCCGATGCCTTCGCGCATCTCGCCTTTGAAGATCTCGGGCGCGGTCGTGAAGCCGTTGTCCTTGGTGCGGGGTCCGACCTCGGCGTTGAAGCTCTTGATTTCGCCCGGGAGGAGCACGACGCCGTCGATCCCGGCCGCGGCGCGCGCCACGTTTTGCGCGCGGTTCGCCGCCCCGCCGAGGTAACCGAAGCGCGTCTCGTATTTCGTGACCACACGCGAGACGTCGATCGAGGCGACGACGTCGCTCGAAGCGTCCGGCAGGATCGCGAAGGTCGGCACGGGGACGCGGGTCTCGCCGGTCTCGGCGGCCCGCTCGATCGCCTCTGCCGCTGCATAAAGGTCGAGGTATTTCCCGGGGACGTGCGGGGTGGGTTTGCCCGTCGCGAATTCGAGGCGCGCGCCGCGGGGCGGGGTGTCGGTCTCGTCCTTGCGGCGCTCGAGTTGGGCGGCGAGGGGCTCTACCGGCAAGGTGACGAAGACGGGGACGGTGACGCCGCCCTGGCGCGCGGAGAGCGAATCGGCGAGGCGCGTGGAGAGATCCCCCTCGCGCCCGACGGACGCGAGCCGCCGCGTGAGGCGCTCTTCGTCGACGGTCGCGCCAAGCTCGGCGAGGGAGGTTTCGAGGGCGACGTCGTCGCCGATGAGGAGCGTGACGCGTCGATCGAGCAGGACGCGCGCGGCACGTTCGGCGACCTCGCGGGGCGCACCGGAGCCGGCCTCCACGCCGCCGATCCGTACGCCTTTCGCGACGGCGTTTTCGGCGGGGAGGAGGGATCGACACGCGGCGGAGCTGCCGAGCGCCGCGGCGCCGAGGACGAGGGACGCGAGAGCGCCGCGGACCAGGAAATGGCGGCGCGGACGTCGCGCGGGGGGCGGGGAGAGCAAGCGAGCGTGTGACATCGACCCGAGAACGCCTCGGGGGCGATCTTATCGTTCCAACCGGCGCGATTTCCAGAACATCGTGAGGTTCTAGAGGCCCATCGCGCCGCGGTAGATCCAGCCGGTCTTCGCGCCGGTCTCGATCTTGTACCAATCGTTGCGTCGACCCACGATCTTGACCTTCGTCCCACGCACGAGCCGGGCCACGACCTCGCCGTCCTTGGGATCCTTGCGGACGAGGGCCGTATCCCAGCTCACGGTGCCCGAGCCGTTGGCCTCGGCCTCGCTCGTGGTGCTGCCCGCGGCTTCTACGCCGTCGGCGGCGCCTGCGGGTTCGGTCTCCTCGGGCGCCTTGCCGGGCGGGTAGAAGGTGAGGCCGTATTGCACCGTGTAATTGCGGTGATCGTGGGGCACGTCCTCGAGCGGTAGGTTCGCGAAGGCGCGTGACGCGCATTGCACGATGCCCGTGACGGTCGAGGTCGGGATCGTCGTCTTGTCTTTCTTGGCCTTGACGACGTGGACTTCTTTTTTCTCGAAATCGATCTCGAGGCCCAGCGTGAGCTTGCCGGCGAGGCCAACGGCGGAGGGGCACGCGGCGAGGCCCTCGAGCTTGGGGACCGCCACGGGATCGAGCAGAAGAGCCCCGCAATCGGCGACCTTCTTGTTCTTTTTGTCCCAGCAACGGCTGATCTTGCCGGGGCCGACGACGACGGTCTGGCGGTTCGACGGGGGCGCGGGCGCGGCAGGATCGGCGGCGGGCGCAGCGCTCGGCGCGGGCGGGGGCGCGGAGGAGGCAGAGGAGGGCGGGGCGGCGACCTCGGTCTGGGCCTTCAGATCGCCGGGAACGTTAGGGCCGACCTTGACGCCTGCGAGCTTGGGCCACGCGATGCCCAGCACGAAACCGGCGGCCGCGACAATCCCGACCCGGGACCACACGGGTCGATCGTCGGCCGCCGAAGGCCTCTCGATCGTGACCGGACGCGCTGACTTCGCCATGGGCCGTGCCGTAGCACAAGTTCCCGTGCTCTCAGCAAGTTTTGCGCGATGCACGCGGCCCGGAACGCCCTCCCTCGCGCCGGGGTTTCACCCCGGACCCCACCAGGGGCTATCCACCCCTGGACCCGGACCAGGCACGGCCTGGACCG
>JANMGF010000410.1:0-6215 GCA_031374535.1 Polyangium sp. (in: bacteria) | reverse complement strand
TGCGGCGACAACGTCGCTTGCTGCTCCGGCCTCTGCAACGGCGGCACGTGCACGCAGCCCACCTGCGCACCCGACGACAAACCTTGCCTCGCGGATGCCGACTGCTGCACCGCGGCGGGCTGCGACGAGTCCCTCGGCATTTGCGGCGCCGCGGGGTGCCTCCCGCTCGCGGCCCCCTGCTCCCCGACGAACGATCCGTGCTGCGGCGACACCTTCTGCCAGCCTGGCCTCGAGCGCTGCGTCGAGCCCGATGCGTGCACCGAGACCGGTCAAAACTGCGGATCCGACGACGAATGCTGCACCGAGCACTGCCAGGGCACGTGCCAGTGCGCGAATGACGGCGAGTCTTGCTACGAGAGCTTCACCTGCTGCAGCGGCGCATGCCTCGACGGCACGTGCGGGCAGTGCAGGCAGGAAGGCAATGCCTGCTCGAAGTCCGGCGAGTGTTGCTCGGGCATCTGCAACGCGGGCGGCACCTGCTGCAAGACCGGCGGCTGCAACCACGACATCTGCCAGGCGGGCGAGGCCTTGAGCGCGACGAGCTGCTCCGAAAGCGCCCTCGAGATCCAGTGCATCAAGGCGATCTGCGCCAACGACCCGTACTGCTGCTGCGACACCTGGGACGACAACTGCGTCGCGCAGATCGGTGCGGTCTGTGGTCTTTCGTGCGGCGCGGGGCCTTGAGCGTTCCCAGCGCTCGATCGGGGCTCGGCCTTTCCGCGCGGCGCCGGTTTCGTCTTTTCGGCTTCGTGCCCTGGTGCTACGCCCTCCGCGTCGTGGCCCTCGAACGCTCACACCTCCGCCTCGCATGACGAAGACTGGCTGGACGATGCGCCTCGGGGAGGCGTGCGTGCTCGCGCTCGCGGTCGCGGCCTTCTCGGCGGTGCCCACCGCGCTCCGGACGAGCGGCGCGGGCGGGTCGCTGCTCGACGGCTTGCTCGTGGGCACGGCGGCGCTTTTGCCCGTCGTCACCCTTTCCATCGTGCTCTTGCGCGCCGCGGGTCGTGGCCTGCGTGGCGTCATCGGAGCGGGCTCGGGCCCCACGGCTGCGCTCGGGATCGCGCTCTGGGTCGGCCTCGCGCTTCCGGCGCTCGCGGCCCTCGCTGGGCTCCTGAAGGCCCTCACGCATCATCGCGGCCTCGGCGGCGCGACCTTCGGCGTGCTCGGCGCGTTCGTCGTGTTCGGCTGCGCTCTCGTCGCCCGCCGCATGGTCGAGGCCGGTCAGGGGCTCGTCGCGCGTGGCGTTCGCCCTCTTTACGTGGCCGCGGGTGGCGCTGTCGTCTCCGTCGTCCCGCTCCTCGTCGTCGCAGCCTGGCTCTACCGCGCGTCCGGCGGCGCGGGCGCGTCCTCCGTGGGTGCGGCGCTCGTCGACCTCGCCATTGCCGTCCTCGCGACTGCGCTCGTCGCCTCGATCGAGCTTGGCGCGCAGCTCCTCAAGCTCTCCTCCATGCTCGGCGTCCCCTTCGCGGCCGTCCTCATGATCGCCGCCTCTGCGCGCCTCGAATCCTCGCCACCGCTCGGGCGCGCGGTGCAGGCGGGCGGCGGGCTCGCGGCCACGATGCTCTCGGCCCTCGAGCGCTGGACCGATCGGGACGGCGACGGCATGGGCGCGCATTTTGGCGGCGGCGACTGCGACGAAGGGGATCCCAAGCGCCACCCCGGCGCCGAGGACGTGCCCGGCGACGGCATCGATCAGGACTGCGACGGCGCTGATGCCGCTCGCCCCGCGTCGCCCGAAAAGGCCCCCGCGGCTCCCGGCTCCGTCGCGCCTGAGGCCGCGCCGTCTGCCCCTGCGCCCGCGCCTGCGCCCGCGGGAAAGGCCCTCGATCCTTCACGCCCGGACATCCTGCTCATCACGCTCGACACCGTGCGCGCCGATCATACGAGCGTGTACGGGTACGGCCAGAAGACCACGCCGCACCTGGAGGAGCTCGCCGCGCGGGGCGTCGTCTTCGAGCACGCCTACGCCACCGGCAGCGACACCCAGCGCGCGCTCGCGCCGATCGTCACGGGCAAACCTCTCTCGCAATCGCGGAAGGATCGTCGCGAGTGGCCCACGCTCGAAGGCGAGATCGACACCGTCGCCGAGCGCATGAAGCGGGCCGGTTACGCGACGGCCGCGGTCGTCTCGTTCACCTGGCTCAGCGAGGATCGGGGCTTTGCGCAGGGCTTCGATCGATTCGAGCCCGTCCACCGCGAGGAGCACCCCGAGCGCAGCGTCACAGGCGCGCTCGCGACCCGCGCGGCCCTCTCCATCCTCGAAGACCTCGGCAAGAAGGACGCGCCGATCTTCCTCTGGATCCACCTCTTCGACGCGCACGAGCGGTACCTCGAGCACGCGGGCCTGCGCTTCGGCCGCGGCCAGGAAGGCCTCTACGACGGCGAGATCGCCTTCGTCGACAAGCAGATCGGCCAGATCGCGGCCTTCGTCTCCAAGTGGACCCGCGCGAACCGCACGGCCTTCCTCGTCCACGGCTCCCACGGCGAGGGCTTCGGCGAGCACGGCGACAAGGGCCACGGCACCGAGCTTTACGAGGAGATGATCCGCGTCCCTTTCCTCGTCGCCCTTCCCGACGGACGTCCGGGTCGATTCTCCTCTGGAGCGGTCAGCACCCTCGACGTCGCCCCCACGGTCCTCGCCCTCGCGAATGCCCCTGCGGACGGCGTCTCGGGCGTCTCGCTCCTCCCGCACGCGCGCCTCGACCCATCCGCTCCTGCGCGGCCCCCGGTGCTCGCGTACGCCTCGAAGCGCGTAAGCTTGATCGACTGGCCTCTCAAGCTCATGGTGATCGAGCGCAAGAAGCAGAACCGAAACTTCCTCTTCGACCTCGGCGTCGACCCGCGCGAGACGAAAGACCTGTCGGCCGACCGTCCGGACGACATCGCGCGTCTCGTAAAGCTCGCCTCCGAAGTTGCAACGACACCCTAGCGACGCGCGTCGAACAGCCATGCCCGCATCCAGCCCGCCCCCGTCGCCGTCTCCGCCATCGACCTCCTTCGAGGAGCCGCCTTCGCGCGGATACCGGACGGTCGTTCACGTCCTCGTCGGCGCCAGCGTGCTCGCGTGCGTCGCCGCTTTTGCTGTTGGGATCACGAGGTTCGCCGCCAAGCAGGAGCTCCCGCTTCCCCTCGCTCTCGGCGCGGTCCGTGGCTTCGTCCCGCGCAAACCCTCTTTCGAGTGGCGCCTCGTCGGCGGCAAGCACTGGCAGATCGTCGCCCCCGTCGCCGAGCCGACCGAGACGACCGACATGCTCGAGTCGAACCGCGGCGCCTGCCCGTCCGGGATGATCCAGGTCAAGGGCACGATGAAGGTCGATCCGTCGGCCACGGCTTCCTACGACGGCAAATCGGTCGAGGAGCTCCAGAAGAAGACCTGCACGAAGTGGATCAACCGCGACTACCCGGAGCGCTGCGCCGCGTTCGATCGCGACCAGTGGCTCGCCCTCTCGAAGGAGCTGCCCACGAAGCCCATGGACTTCTGCATGGATCGCTTCGAGTACCCGAACCGCAAGGGCGACTATCCCGTCATCATGGTGAACTTCCAGGAGGCGAGCGAGATGTGCGTCGAGCAGGGCAAACGCCTCTGCGACGAGCTCGAGTGGACGTTCGCCTGCGAAGGCGAGGAAGCGCAGCCTTATCCCTACGGCTATGTGCGCGACGTCGAGGCGTGCGTCATCGACAACAAGTGGCGACCCTACAACGAGAAGGCCATGCAGCCGCGCGACGGCCTCGCCGCCATGAACGAGCTCGACCGTCTCTGGCAAGGCGTCGCCTCCGGCTCACGCCCGCGGTGCAAGAGCCCCTTCGGCGTCTACGACATGACCGGTAACGTCGACGAGTGGACCCGCAACGTCCGGAGCTGGGAGGCCCACGCGTCCATCCTGAAGGGCGGCTACTGGGGCCCGGTCCGCACGCGTTGCCGGCCGTCCACGCGCTCGCACGACGAGAACCACACGTTCTACCAGCAAGGTTTCCGCTGCTGCGCCGCCGTCGGCACCACCCTCGAGGTGAAGACCTTCAACGCCGACCCTTCCATCGCGCCTCTGCCCCGGGAGCTCAAGTGAACCCAGGGCCCTGCCGGGCCGCCCGCGCTGCCTTATCCTCGACCTCGTGACGACCTCCTCCGCGCCCCCGCCTCCTCCGCCCGAAGGCCACGCCTCCGAGGGCCCGAGCCGAGCTGCGCCCTCGCCCCGCGGGTCACGCTGGATCGACACCCTCACCACGCTTCTGCTCGTCGCGGCCGTCTGCTTCGTCGCCGTCGCCGCCACCCCCGCGCTCCTCCGCGCTGCCGGCCTCGCGCCGTTTGGTCCTTCGGGCTCGTACCGTTTGCCCCTGCGTGGCCCCGCGTCCGAGCCTCATCCCACCGGCGGAAGGCTCGCCGAGGATGACGACGACGCCGCGAACGACGACGGCGATCCGCTCCCCGGTCCACGCATCACCCCGCGGCGTGATTCTCCGGCGGCGGAGCCCGCGGAAGAGGGGCCTCGCGTCCGCATGCGCCCCGCCGTCGTGCGCCGCAAGGCCATGCTTCGCCTCGAGGCCTCGGAGGAGGCCGATCCGGCGGGCAAGCTGGATGCCGGGGATCAAGTCTTCGTCGTCCGGGAATCGGGGGAATGGGTGCTCGTCCTGCAATCCGGCGCCGGTGGTATGGGCTGGATGAAAAAGAGCGAGCTTGCGATTCGTTGAGAGGGGGCGAGCATGAAGCGGGCATATCGCGGCAAGCTGATGACCGCGCGATCGGGCATCGAAGGATTACGTTACCTCGACGATGGCCTCCTCGTCGTCGGCGAGGAGGGCCGCATCGAATCCATCGAGCCCTGGACGGGCGCCACGAACGGGTCTCTCGCGCGTGACGTTCGGCCTTGCTTGCTCGTGCCCGGGTTTGTCGACGCGCACCTTCATTACCCGCAGACCCGCGTCATCGGCAGCGCCACGGGCCCCCTCTTGCCGTGGCTCGAGCGCACCGTCTTCCCCGAGGAGGCCCGTTTTTCCGACGAACGCCACGCCACGGCCGTCGCCGCGGAGCTCACGCAGAGGCTCGCGCTCGCCGGCACCACGACCGCCGTCGTCTACTCCAGCTCGAACCCCACCGCGACACGCGTGCTCTTCGAGGCGCTCGCGCGGAGCGGCCATCGCGCCATCGCGGGCCTCACCCTCATGGATCAGCGTTGCCCCGAGCCCCTCCGCCTCGACGCCGATCGTGCCCTCGCTGCTTGCGCCGAGCTCGTCCACGCGTTCCACGGCCACGATCGCGGCCGCCTCGCCTTCGCGATCACCCCCCGCTTCGCGCCCACGTGCTCGCGTGCCTTGCTCGAAGGCGCGGGCCGGCTCGCGCGTGACCACGACCTGTTTGTCCAGACGCACGTCTCCGAGAACGCCGACGAGTGCCGCGAGGCCCGCTCCGCGCATCCTTTCGCCGACGGCTATCTCGACATTTACGACCGCACGGGGCTCCTCGGCGGACGCACGATCCTCGCCCACGCGATTCATCTCTCGCCCGACGAATGGGATCGCGTCCACGAGCGAAACGCCCGCATCGCGCATTGCCCCGACTCGAACTTTTTCCTCGGCAGCGGCCGCATGCGCCTCGCCGAGGCCCGCGCGCGCTCGATTCCGGTCGCGCTCGGCACGGACGTCGCCGCGGGCCGCACCTTCGACGTGCGGCGCATCATGTCGGCCACGTACGACAACGCGAGTTGCCTCGGTGATCCCGTCGCCCCCGAGGAGCTTTTCCGCCTCGGCACGCTGGGCGGCGCGGAGGCGCTCGGGCTCGACCACGAGACGGGCAGCCTCGAGCCGGGAAAGGACGCGGATTTCTGCTTGATCGAGCTTCCCGCGTACCTGCACGGGCAGGACGCCGTGCTCTCGCGGATCGTGTTCGGCAGCGATACGACGCCCGTGCGGGAGACGTACGTGCGGGGGCGGCGGGTCGTGGGGGGCTAGAGCCTAGATCACGGCTCTTCGAACAACAAATGCGCGAAGACCGCTGATTCCCCCGCCGGCATCCCCGTCCCCCATCCGGGCACGCTCGCCGTCGGGATCGGATTCCCCTTTGCCATTCCCGTCATCTCGTCGGCATTGTGCCTCCCCACGGCAATCACGCCCTTGTCGAGCGGCAATAACCCGAGGAGCGCCGTGTTGTCCCCGCCCGCGCCCGTCGCCGGATCCCACGTCCCCACGATCAGGGACGAATACACCAGCGTATCGAGCGACGG
>JANMGF010000391.1:0-4533 GCA_031374535.1 Polyangium sp. (in: bacteria) | reverse complement strand
GCCCCAGGTTCCCGACCAGGCCCGCGGCTCCGGCCTGATTGGGGGTATCGAACTCCGGCTCCGGCCAGCACCCCTTCGCCATCGCCTCGTCTGCCGTCGTACCGGCCGGGCAGTTCACGGGGTCCTGCAACAAGATCGACGTGTTGTAGAAGTGGACCACCTGCTCGAGGCTCTTGAAATAGCCATTGTGCATGTAGGCCTTGGTGAACCCGTCGCCGCGGCGCTTGTCGACGTTGCGCAGCGTCGGGGTCTTCCACTGGCCGGCAAACGGGGTCGCGCCCGGGTTCTGAGGGTCGAACACGGCATCGGGATTGGCGTGCTCGAGGAGGCCGGCGTCGCCGCTCTCGGGGTCGAAATTCTCGATGTCGAAGTTCGGCGGCACCCCGATGTTGTGATAGGCGAAGTCGCTGTAGGTCTGGTCGAGCTCATTGCCCTTCGACCTTTCGCCCAGAGCGGGGTCGAGGAAGATCGAATTGTGGCTGTTGTGGCACGACGCGCAACGAGCGGTCTTCAGCGCAGGGTTTTGCCCCGAGTCGTTGCGGCCATAAAACAGATCGTGTCCCAGGTTCTCCTGGGGCGTCAAGCTGGTGAAGGGGAGAACGAGGACCTCGTCGCCCTGGGTATTCAGGATCGTGTCCCCCTGGTCGCGAAAGGAGCTGAACGAGTTGACCTCGTCGGAATGCTGCCAGGCGGCGAGCGCCAGACCGACGCGCTTGAAGCTTGTCGCTGGATTCGTGCAGTCGATGGGCACGCCCCAGGCCTTCGTGAAGAGCTCCGCGTACTTGGCCGCCTGGACGTGCAGACAGACAGCTTCGGCGCCGGGCAATCCGTGGTCATTGCCGTCGGGAACGTTCTGCTCGACGTCGCTCGGAAAGGGCCCGAGCGCCTGATCCGCCATGGGCCCGAGGAACTCGCTGTACGCCGTCTCCAGCGCAAGCAAACCACCGAAGATCTCCGTACCGACGTGCGTGATGGCCCCCGCTCCCGTGACGTTCGGGAGGGCCACCAAAGGCGTCGGCCCGCCCTCGGCGCGACCGTCCCAGAAAACGCCCCCGGTGCAAAGACGCCCGATACCGAGGCCACACGCGACAGCGGGGAGAGGAGACAGGGGGACGGTCACGGTCTCGGGCACGGTGCCGAACGCCGGGCTGAAGCTCGCGTACGCGTTGCTGGGAGGCTTTCGCCGGCCGACGGCCTTGGGGTTGGCGCCGGGGACGACCACGCCGTTCCTGTTGATCCCGGCAGATCCACCGGTCCAGCCATTCTCCGCGACGTGACAGGTGGAGCACGACTGGCGCTGCGGATCGGAGATCTTGTCGAAAAAGACACGCTTGCCAAGCTCCTCCAGGGCGGCGACGTCCTGGGCAATGGCCGTCCCGCTCGATGACAGCACCGCTGCGGACGCGACCAGCGTCGCGATTCTCGTCAGCTCTTTCAAGGCAATCACGTTACACGTTCTCCTTTTATTCTCGTTTATCCAAGTGCATTGATTCGTTTATGATTGAATCTGCACTGCGCGCGCAAAAGAAACACGGCGCGATCCCTGGAGCAAAGCCGGTGCCCTGGGCCTCGTGACGTTCGGGGTTGAACCCCACCGTCCCTTCGTGCTATCGGACGCGTCCCAACGGGACGGAGACACGGATGTTGCTTGCGAGCCTACGAGGACCAGGAAGAGACGGCACGCTCGTCGTCGTGCGGCCGGGCGGCGCGGTGTTCACGCCTGCGGGGCCGGACATCCCCACGATGCAAGCCGCGCTCGATCGCTGGGAGGAGCACGAGCCGCGCCTCCGGGACCTCGCCTCCCGCCTCGAGCGGGGGGAGATCCCAGGCGAGCCTCTGGATCCCGAAAAGCTCGCGCCGCCGCTCCCGCGCGCTTACGAGTGGGTCGACGGATCGGCGTACATCAATCACATCGTCCTCGTCCGCAAGGCGCGCGGCGCCGAGCCCCCCGAGACGCTCCGCACCGATCCGCTCGTCTACCAGGGCGGCTCCTCGGTGCTCCTCGGCCCACGCGAGGACATCGTGCTCCACGACGCGGGCTTTGGCCTCGATTTCGAGGCCGAGGTCTGCGTGATCCTCGGCGACGTCCCCGCCGGCACGAAAAAGGCCGAGGCCCACCGCCACGTGCGCCTCCTTTGCCTCGCCAACGACATCACCTTGCGAAACCTCGTCCCTGCCGAGCTCGCGAAGGGATTCGGCTTCTTTCAATCGAAGCCCGCCACCGCATTCTCGCCCTTCGCGGTCACGCCCGACGAGCTCGGCGACGCCTTCCGGGACGGCCGGGTCCACCTCCGGCTCCGCTCGGTCTACAATGGCGAGCTCGTCGGGGATTGCGAGGCCGGGCCGGAGATGCACTTTTCTTTCTTCGACCTCATCGAGCACATCACGAAGACACGCGCCTTCGGCGCCGGGACGATCCTCGGCAGCGGCACCGTCTCCAACGTCGACCGTGCGCGGGGCATCAGTTGCCTCGCCGAGCGGCGCATGATCGAGACGATCGAGGGCGGCGCCCCGAGGACACCTTTCATGAAGCCCGGCGACACCATCCGGATCGAGATGCGTGACGCCGAAGGTCGCGACATGTTCGGCCGCATCGAGCAGAAGGTGGTCTCTCCATGAAGCTTCTCGGCTACTGGCGCAGCTCCGCAAGTTATCGCGTGCGTATCGCCCTGCATCACAAGGGTGTCCCGTTCGAGTACGTCTCCGTGCACCTCGTCAAGGACGGCGGCGAGCAGTTCCGGGACGACTACCGCGCCAAAAACCCCATGGCCCAGGTGCCCACGCTGGAGGTCGAGGAGGCGGGCGTGGTCCATCGCCTCGGGCAATCGCTTCCGATCATCGAATGGCTGGAGGAGCGTTATCCCGATCCGCCCCTGCTCCCGGCGGATTCATTCCTGCGCGCGCGGAGCCGGCAGCTCGCCGAGATCATCAACTCGGGCATTCAACCCTTCCAGAACCTCTCGGTCCTCCGGTTCGTGAAGGCCGAGCTCGGCGGCGACGAGCAGGCGTTCGCGCGGCGCTTCATCGAGAAGGGCCTCGCCGCGTTCCAGGCCGTAGCCGAGCCCGCCGCGGGGCGATTCTCGGTGGGAGACGCGCCCACGGTGGCGGATGCGTGCCTCGTGCCCCAACTCTACGCGGCGAGGCGCTTCGGCGTGGATCTCTCCCCGTTCCCCTTGCTCGTGCGTATCGAGGAGCAGTGCGCGTCGCTCGCGGCCTTCCAGGCCGCCCATCCGGACCGGCAAATCGACGCCGTCCCGGGGACCTGAAGGAGCCGGAGATCATGTCGAAGCTTTCATCGATCGGGATCAAGCGCATCGAGGCGCTCCACTACTACGTGCACGACCTCGAGCGGAGCCGGAAGTTCTACACGGAGAAGCTCGATTTCGAGGAGATCGCCCATTCCAGCCCGGAGCTCGAGGAGGCGGCCAAGCAACGCTCGCTCGTCTTCCGGGCCGGTGAATGCCTCGTCGTCTGCTCGCAGCCGCTCGGCGAGGGCGGGCGGGCGTGGCGCTATCTACGCAAACACCCGGACGGCGTCGGCACGCTCATTTACGAGGTCGAGGACATCGAGCGCACGTTCCGGCTCCTCGACGAGCGCGGCGGCACGCCGATCGACGAGATCACCCGCGTCAAGGACGAGGGCGGCGAGTTCGCCTCGTTCTCGATCACCACGCCTTTCGGCGACACCACCTTCCGCTTCGTCGAGCGCAAGGGGTATCGCTCCCTCTTCCCCGGCGCCATTCATCACGACGCGCCCCGGGGCGGCAAGAACTCGCTCGGCTTCACCCATTACGACCACGTCACCTCGAACTTCCAGACGATGGCGCCCGCGCTGCTCTGGATGGAGCACGTGCTCGGCTTCGAGCGGTTCTGGGAGATCAAGTTCCACACCGAGGACGTGAAGAAGGGCGAAGGCCACGGCTCGGGGCTCCGTTCGGCCGTCATGTGGGATCCGGGCTCGGGCGTGAAGTTCGCCAACAACGAGCCGTACCGGCCGTACTTCAAGAGCTCGCAGATCAACCTCTTCAACGAGGAGCACCGCGGCGACGGCGTCCAGCACGCGGCGCTCGCGGTGACGGACATCCTCACGGCCGTGAAAAACATGCGCGAGCGAGGCATTCAATTCATGCCCACGCCCGGCTCGTATTACGACGCGCTCCCGGCGCGCCTGCAATCGCTCGGGGTCCAGCAGATCGACGAGGAGATCGATCTGCTCCGGAAGCTCGAGATCCTGGTCGACGGCGAGGCGGAGGGCAAATACCTGCTCCAGATCTTCCTCAAGGAGTCGGCCGGCACGTACGGCGATCCCAACGCCGGCCCGTTCTTCTACGAGGTCATCCAGCGCTGCGGCGACGAGGGCTTCGGCTACGGCAACTTCCGCGCCCTCTTCGAGAGCATCGAGCGCTTCCAGAAGGGCTCTGCGAGCCCGGCATGATCGACCGTATGAGCTGCGGGCTCATGCCCGCGAAGCCGCACACCGTTCTCCGTGATGCCGAGGGCAATCTCCTGCACGAGGAGATGCTCACGCGCGGC
>JANMGF010000386.1:0-1528 GCA_031374535.1 Polyangium sp. (in: bacteria) | reverse complement strand
CCAAGGTGGCCTTGGAGAAGGCGCTCGTGTTGCGGCCGGGGGCGGCGGCGCCGCTCGTGGGGCTCGGGAAGATCGAGGTCCGTGAGGGGGATCTGGCGGGCGCGGTGGAGCGGTTCGAGGCGGCGCTGAAGAAGGGGGACGATGTCGGGACGAGGCTCGCGCTGGGGAATGCACGTCTGCAGCAGGGCAAACACGCGGAGGCGGCGGCCGATCTGGAGCGCGTGGTGCAGATGGATCCCCGGAATGCGGAGGCGCTCTCGTCGCTGGGGCAGGCGCTTCTCGGCGCGGGGAGGCTCGACGAGGCCGAGGGCGCGCTCGGCGCGTCGACGGAGCTTCGTGCGGATACGGCGACGTCGATCGCGTACGGCTTCACGCTGGCGCGGAGGAAGAAGTCGCAGAAGGCGCTCGACGTGCTCGGGCGGGTGCTCGTGGTGGATCCGTTTTCGGCCCCGGCGCTCTACGCGGCGGCGATCGCGAGTGAGGATCTCGGGTTGGCGGGGAAGGCGATCGGGTACTATCAGCGTCTGCTCGCGCTCCCGCTCCAAGGGCCGCAGAGGTCGCTCGTGGAGGAGCTTCAGAAAGAGGCGCGGGGTCGCGTCGTGGTGCTCGAGCGATGAAGAAGTCTTCGTTCTGGGGCTCGTCGCCCGGAGGAGCGCCGTGACCGAACCGGAAAAACCTGCTGTCCCACGCGTCTCGCCGGTTGTGTTCGGGGCCGTGGTCGTCGCCGTCGTGGCCGTCGCCGTCGCCTGGAAAGCGTCGAACCCGTCTGGATCGGAGGGAAAAACGAGCCCGCCGGCCGTCGGTGCAGGGCCTGTGTCGGTGAGCCCGGGACCCACGACGAGAGGCCCGAGCGCGCCGGTGGATCCGATGACGAGCGGGCTCGATGCGCTCTACACGAAGCGGGATCCCGTCCTCGCAGCGGCGCGGTTTCGTGAGGTGCTGGCGCAGAACCCCGAGCATTACGGCGCGACGTACCAGCTCGCGACAGCGCTCGAGCAGGCGGGGGATCCGCGCGGGGCAAGGCCACTCTGGGCGAAGATGGTGACGATGGCCGAGGGGATCGCGGACGCGAAGACGGCCGAGCATGCGCGGGCGCGTGAGGCGGCGATCGACGAGAAGCTTCGGCCGGCGTCGCCGGAGGATCCCGAGGTCGCGATGCGTCTCGGCCTCGAGGCGCTGTACACGAAGAAGGATGCGGAGGCCGCGGTGGTGCACTTTCGCGCGGTGCTCGCGCGGAGCCCGGAGCATTACGGGGCGACGTATCAACTCGCAGCGGCGCTCGATCAGGCCAGGAAACCAGCGGAAGCGCGGCCTTTGTGGACGAAGATGCTCGGGCTGGCGGAGAGGATCGGGGATTCGAAGACGGCGGAGGTCGCGCGGGCTCGGCTGGCGAAGAAGCCTTGAGAGGGGGCTGCCACAGCGTCGCGCACCGGGGTTTCACCCCGGACCCCACCAGGGGTTGTCCACCCCTGGACCCGGACCAGGCACGGCCTGGACCGGGGGGATGAACTGCGCAACGCGCAGTTCA
>JANMGF010000356.1:0-18395 GCA_031374535.1 Polyangium sp. (in: bacteria) | reverse complement strand
CCTACCACCGTAATCGTGGGTTGATAGCCTGAACCCCTAGCTTGCGGCTAGGTGGGTGCCCTTTGTACCGCTTCAGGCTTCCCGGTAAAAAATCCGGGCCTGCACACCACGGCATCGGTCGGGCCCCGGGTTCTGCTTACTCGGGATTCAATTGCCAATCACCTCACGGAAAACAGCAGAGGGAACACCCTCATCTTACCGAAGCTACGAGGGCGGTCAACCAACGCCTACGCGTTGATCGCCTCGACAAGCGCGTCATGCAGGAGGCCGTTCGACACGGCGATGTGACCCTCGTGGTAGTTCGGGAGGCCGCCGTCGAGCGCAGTGATCCTCCCACGCGCAGCCAGCACCACGGCGCAGCCAGCCGCGACGTCCCAGATGTTGAGCTTGCGCTCCCAGTATCCGTCGTAGGTGCCGTCAGCGACCATGCAGAGGTCGATGGCCGCGCTGCCGCAGCGCCGTACGCCCTGAACGACGTGCTTGACGGACATGAAGGCGTGGAAGTTGTTCGCAGGGGCGATGTTACGAACAGGGGGAAAGCCAGTCGCGACGAGCGCGTCCTCGAGGCGAGGCGTAGGGCTCACGCCACAACGATGACCGTTGCGGCGCGCTTCGCCGGGTCGGCCCTGGCGTCCCGTGGTGCTCAAGGGCTCGCCCACCCAGCCGCTCCAGCGAAGGCCGAGCGCAGGGGCGACGACAGCGCCGGCGATGGGCTCGTCGCCGTCGAAGAGGCCGACGGAGATGCTCCAGAAGGGGTGGCCATGCACGAAGTTCGTCGTGCCGTCGAGGGGGTCGACGTACCAGACGAGGCCGCCACGCAAGGCCATCGGCGAGAAGCCCTCGCCACGCTCCTCGCCCACGACCGGGATGCCCGGGGCGAGCGAGCCGAGGCGCTGGGTGAGCATGTCCTCGCTCGCGCGATCGAACTCGGTGACGAGGTCGGCTCGACCTTTCGATTCGACGGGCGGGCGCGATCGAAAGCCGGCGCTCACGAGCGCACCCGCCTCCTCGGCCACGAGCTGCGCGATGGCGGCGAACTGCGCGCGCTCACCCGTCGTCGTGCTCTTCATCGGGCGAGCGCTCCACGGAGCTTCTCGTAGATGCCACCAAACGCGCCATTCGAAAGAAGCGCGAGGGTGTCGCCAGGCGAAGCGTCACGCGCGAGCAGAGAGACGATCGCGTCGACGGACTCCGGGGTTTCGGCGCGTTTGCCGCGGGCCTCGAGGGCGCGAGCGAGGGCGCGAAGATCGAGGCGTTCGGCCTCGGGGATGTCAGGGCGACCGAGCGGGGCGAGGACGATGACGTCGGCCGCATCGAAGGACGTGGCGTATTGCTCTTGATGAAGCGCGCGGCACGCGGTCGCGCTGCGGGGCTCGAACACGGCGTAAAGCGAGCCCTTCGCGTGACGGGCGCGGAGCGCGCGCAAGGTCTCGTCGACGGCGGTGGGGTGATGGGCGAAGTCGTCGTAGACACGAACGCCGCGCTCTTCGTAGAGGAGGTCCTGCCTGCGCCGGACGCCCTGGAACGTGGCGAGCGCGGAGATCACGGTGGAGAGCGGGACGCCGAAGCCCTGCGCGACGGCAGCGAGGGCGGCGAGCGCGTTGCGGATGTTGTGGCGGCCGGGGATGGTGATCGCGACGCGGCCCGCGTAGACGCCGCCGGCGTAGAGGTCGAAGGACTGGCCACCCTCGTCGACCTCGGCAGGCGCGGCGAGCCAGTGAGGGGGTGCGCCGTGCGTGTCGTCGCCCTCGAGGGCAAACCACGCGACCTCGGCACGCGCGGCGCCACGAACGACGTCGACGACGTGGGCATCGGCGGCAGCCGCGATGATGAGCCCGCTCTCGGGGACACGCTCGACGAAGCCGCGGAAGGCGGCGAGGTACGAGGCTTCGTCGGGGTAGATGTCGATGTGGTCGTGCTCGATCGACGTGAGGATCGCGACCTCGGGCTGGTAGTGCCAAAACTTGGGGGTCTTCTCGAAGAAGGCCGTGTCGTACTCGTCGCCCTCGACGACGAACGGCGTCTTCCTTCGTTGCATGCCCTCGCCCGTCACGAGCGGGAGACGTCCGCCACGAGCCGCGTCGCCCGGGACCCGAAAGCTCGCGTCGAAGTTCTTGGGCAAACCACCGATGAGGAAGCCCGGGTCCCGGCCGGCTTCGTGGAGGAGCCACGCGCAGAGGGCGCTCGTCGTGGTCTTGCCGTGCGTGCCGCCGACGACGAGCGGCGAGCGGTGGGCGAGCAAGAGCTCGGCGAGCGCGTGGGGCATGCTCTTCGTCGGCAGGCCTCCGTCGAGGGCGGCGCGCGCCTCGGGGTTCGACGGTCGGCAGACGTTGCCGATCACCACGAGGTCGGGGCGAGGCTCGAGGTGTTTCGGATCGAAACCTTCCATGAGCCGGATGCCCCAGCGTTCGAGGGCGGGGCCCATCGGCGGGTAGAAGGCGACGTCGGAGCCCGAGACGTCGTGCCCGCTGGCCTTGAACAGCCCGGCGAGCGCGCCCATCCCAGTCCCTGCGACGCCCACGAGGTGCACGTGCATGGCGGCGAGTTTGCTATAGAGGGTGCCGCGCTCAAAGCGCCACGGCGAACGCCCCGTTTGATTCCCAGTGGCGCTTCCGATAAAGCCGGTTCCCATGAAGAAGGTTTCGAGCGCGCTCGTCGGCTTGTTCTTCGCGGCTTCTCTGCTGATCGCGGCGTGTGGTCAGCCCAAGCAGGCCGAGGTGCCGGACGCCGACAAGGAAGCGGGCGCCGAGGATATGGCCGGCGAAGAGACCGCGGCGAAGCCCGAGGAAGACGCAAAGCCCGAAGGCGAGGGCGACATGCGCGAAAAATGCTGCGTCTCCTGCAAAGACGCGCTGAAGGCGGATCGCTCGGGGACGGCGCCCGATCAGATCCCCTGCGCCGACTTCACGGCGGGCCTGAGCCCGTGGTGCCTCGAGTACTTCCGTTCGCATCCGACGAAGGCGTCGGAGTGCCCGTAGCCGGATCCAAGCTTCGTTCGGTCGTCGTGTAGACTGCCTCCATGGCGCGACCTTCTCGTCCTCCCGGCTTCGACATGACGTACCGCCCGGACGCGAGCGTGTCCTTCGGGCCGCCGTGGAAGGAGCGCTTGCCCTGGCTCGCGTACCTCGCCTTCGCGCTCTTGATCTCGGGCGCGATCGTCTACGGGCAGTACGCCCCGACGAGCTCGTGGCTCTTCCGGTACGTCGTCGAGGATGATCGTCATCGGATCATGCCGGCCAGCGTGTGCGCGATCATCCTGTTTGGCAGCGCGGTCGCGGCGGTGCTCCGGGATCAGATGCGCGGCATCGTGGTGAACCCGGAGGGCATCGTGCTGCGCGAGCTGCTCTCGTTCGGCGTGCCGCGGGTGCGGCGCTGGAGCTGGTCGCAGATCGACAAGGTGCGGCTGCCGAAGACGGAGCAGAAGAACCAGGAGTTGCCGACCTTGCGAGGCGACATCGGGCTGGATCTCTGGGACGGGACGAGCACGCTGCTGCCGCCCGTCCACAACATGCTGGAGCTGGCGATGATCCTCGAGCGCGTGGCGCTCGCACGGGCGATCCCGCTCGAAGGCACCACGGGGATGCTCGACGACCTGCAACCCGCGGTCGAAAGCAAGCGCGCGTCCGCCGCTTAACGAGCGTTTTTCCCGAAATAAGACGTCATCGCCGCGTGGAGATCGGCGTCCCGGAGCACGTCGACGGCCGTCAACGCGAGCGCCTGCGCCGCGACGATCATCGAGTCCGCGCCACGCTCGCCGCCCGCATATCGGGCGAAGGAGCGCTCGTGGCACATCGTTTCTCCTTCGTCGCAGATCGCGATCAGCGGGTGGATCGAGGGGATCACGTGCGAAAGGTCGCCCATGTCCGTCGAGCCCATGCTGAGCGCCGGGTCGACCTCACGCGCGGGGCGGCCGAGGGAGGCGAGGTGCTCGCCGAAGCGTCGCGCGAGGGGGAAGTTCGGGCGTAGATCCTTGTAGCCGCCGCGCTCCTCGATCTCGAGCTCCACGCCACAGGCCATCGCGGCTCCACGCGCCGATCGTTCGACGAGCGCACGGACGACCGAGAGCTCGGCGAACGTGGAGGCGCGCACCGCGTAGTCCACGATGGCGCGCTCCGGGATGATGTTGACGGCCTGGCCACCGTCGACGACGACGCCGTGCACGCGCACGCCGTCACGCAGGTGCACGCGTTGCGCGTCGACGAGGTGCATCGTCGCGAGCGCGGCCGTGAGCGCGCTCTTGCCCTCCCACGGGGCCATGGCCGCGTGGGAAGGTTCGCCCTTGAAACGAAGGGAGATCCAGTTGCTCGCGAGCGACGGTTGCGCGAGCACGTCGCGGTCGTAGGGGTGGAACATGATCGCGGCGGCGACGCCCTCGAAGACGCCGGCCTCGAGGAGCTTGATCTTGCCGCCGCCACCCTCCTCCGCAGGCGTGCCGATGATCTCGATGGTGCCGCGGAGGGCCGGGCGCGCTCGCGCGATCGCGAGGAAGGCGCCGAGCGCGCCGCCGGCGATGAGGTTGTGGCCGCAGGCATGGCCGATCTCGGGGAGCGCGTCGTACTCGGCGAGGATCGCCACGCGCGGGCCCGCGCCGTCCCCGACACGAGCACGAAACGCCGTCGGCAAGCCACCGGTGCCGCGCTCGACGGAGACCCCCTCGGCCTCGATGGCCTCGCAGAGCCAGGTCGCGGCGCGTTGCTCCTCGAAGCGCAGCTCGGGGTGGGCGAAGATCCGCGAGGCAATGTCGCGGACGACAGGCGCGACATCACGCGCGGCCGAGAGGATGGCGTCTCTGGCGGATCGATCGGCGGGCGTCGTCTGCATGGCTCGATCGCGGAGCATACAGCCATGTCGGGCGGGGCGCTCGCAAGGCGACGCCAAGCCGGAAAGCGTTAAACTCGGCGCCATGCCGCAAGCCTCGATGCTGTCGGACGTCCTCCGCCGCCGGGTCGACCCCGTGCTCGAAGCGGTGATGCGGAAGATGAGTCGTCACGACGTGCGTGGACCCCTCCGCGCCGTGCTCGCGGCGCACCGCAGCAGGGCTATGCGTCACGCGATCGAACGATTCAGGCCCGCGATCGCCCCCCTCGAAGACGCAGTCCTCCGGGGCGAGGCGGCGGCGATCGAGCGCTTCGATGGGGTCCTCGCCGAGGCGGTCACGGCGATGCGCGCCGCGCGACCAAGCACGCTCGACGGAGACGGGCGATCCAGGCTCGAGGCGCTGCTCTACAGGGTGGACGCGCGGCTCTACCGCGACCGGCCCGAGCTCATGGACGACCCGAGTTTCCCCGAGGACGAGCGGACGCACGCGCTCGACGTGCTCGATCGGTTCAACCACTGCACGGGGATCTACGAGACCGTGGTGCGGGCGATCGAGCCACTCGTGGACGAGGCGGCGGCGAGCAGGAGGCGGCCGATCGTGCATGACATCGCGGCGGGGCACGGCGGGCTCGCGTTGCATCTGGCCAAGCGGTTCGGGGATCGGGTGGCGATCGAGGCGAGTGATCTGCGGGAGGAGTACCTCGCGCTCGGGCGCGCGCAGGCCGCCGAGCGGGGCCTCTCCGTGACGTTTTCGGTGGAGGACGCGCTCGCGCTGCGTGGCCTCGAAGAACGGGGCGTGGACGTGATCACCTGCACCCAGGCTTTGCACCATTTCCCGCCGGGGATGATCGCGCGGATGATGAGCGAGGCGGCGCGGCGCGCGCGGGTCGGGGCGTGTTTCGTGGACGGGGAGCGGAGCTTCACGACGCTCGGGCTCGTGGCGCTCGTGGGGGCCCTGTACGGCAGGACGTACACGTTCTACTACGACGCCGTGACCTCGATCCGACGCATGTTCTACGAGGAAGAGCTCGCGCTCATCGCCGCGCTCGCGCCGGGGAAACCCGCCGTACGCGTGGAGACAGGCATCACACCGCCGTCGCACGTGTACGTGCGTTTCACGCAGGAGGCGTGATGCAAGCGCGCCGTTTTCCTTCGATCCTCGTGGCGCTCGGCGCGCTTTGCCTCGCGGCGTGTGAAGGCTCTACGCCGCCCGAGCCCGCGCCCGAGCCGAAATCGGCCGCAGCTACGCCCCGCCCGCCGCCTTTTGATCCGAAGAAGGTGACGCTCGACGACAAGGCGATGGGCACGCACGTCGTCATCACGACGTACACGACGCGCGAGCTCGACGAAGCTTTGATCCGCCCGAAGCTCGACAAGGCGCTCGCCGAGATCCGCAGGCTCGAGCGGCTCATGACGACGTGGCGCGACGACAGCGAGATCTCGCGCATCAACCAGGCCGCGGGCAAGCAGGCCGTCGCCGTCGGGCCCGAGACCTTCGAGGTGATCAAGAAGAGCCTCGCGGTCGCGGCGCGCTCGGAGGGCGTGTTCGACATCTCGTTCGAGGCGATGCGTGATCTCTGGCGCTTCGACGAGAACAAGGTCGAGGAGGTGCCCTCGAAGGCCGAGATCGACGCGGGCCGCGCGCTCATCGACTACCGCAGGATCAAGCTCGATCACGAGGCGCGTAGCGTCAAGCTCGACAAGCCCGGCATGCGCGTGAGCCTCGGCGGTATCGCCAAGGGATACGCCGTCGACGCGGCGGCAAAGGTGCTCTCGGCCGAGGGGCTCGCGTCGTTTTACGTGCAGGCCGGCGGGGATCTCTACGTGCGCGGCAAGAAGCCCGACGGCTCGCCTTACCGCGTCGGTGTGCGGGATCCACGCGGCCAGGGGCCGAGCGACTACTTCGCGATGATCGACGTCACCGATCACGCCTTCTCGACGGCCGGCGACTACGAGCGTTCGTTCGTGAAGGACGGCAAACGCTGGCACCACATCATCGATCCACGCACGGGTTACCCCGCGCGCGCGAGCCGCAGCGTGACCGTGTGGGCCAAGGACGCCTTCACCGCCGACGGGATCGACGACGCGATCTTCATCCTCGGACCCGAGAAGGGCCTCTCGATCTGCGAGGAGCAGGACGACTGCGGCGCGGTCGTCGTGGACGAGCAGAACAAGGTGTGGGTCTCGAAGCGCCTTGAGGGCAAGGTCCAGATGCTTCGAGATCCAACGGACGGGGTCTGAGCTAGACGCCGCGGAAGACGGGCTTTCGTTTCTCGGCGAACGCGCGCAACGCTTCGAGTCGATCTTCGCTGCGCAAGGTCTCGTCGTAGTAAACGCGTTCGAGCTCGAGGCCGAGCTCGAGCGGCACCTCGTAGGATGTGTCGATCGCCCGGAGCGCCGCGCTCTGCGCGATGGGCGCGCCGCTGGCGATGGGCTCGATCCAGGCGATGGCGTCGTCGAGCACGTTCGTACCCGCCGGAGAGACGCGGTTCACGAGCCCCCACGCGAGCGCCTCCGCGGCGCCGAGCTTCCTGCCGAGAAGGATCATCTCCTTGGCCCGCGCGTCCCCGACGACACGCGGCAGCCTTTGCGTGCCGCCTGCGCCTGGGATGATGCCGAGCGTGGTCTCCGGCAACGCGAGCTCGGCGTGCGGCGCAGCGACGCGCAGATCGCAGATCAACGCGAGCTCGAGTCCGCCGCCAAAGGCGACGCCGTTGATCGCGGCGACGACGGGTTTTTCGCTGCGGTCGAGCACCCCGAGCTCGGTGCGGTAGAGGCCGACCTGCCTGCGCACGTCGTCGGAGCTCATGCCCTGGCGCTCCTTCAGATCGGCGCCCGCGCAGAAGGCCTTGTCGCCTGCGCCGGTGAGCACGATGGCGCGCACCGTGGGGTCGTTCGCGAGCTCCTTGCCGAGGCGCCCGAGGGCGTAGAGGGTGTCGCGCGAGAGCGCGTTGCGGCGATCGGCGCGATCGATCACGAGCACGCCGACAGCGCCGCGACGCTCGACTTTCACGGGGGAGGAGGGATCGGACATGGCCCGTGCGTAGCGAAGCCGGCTGCGGGCGCAAAGGGGCTCTTTGTTGTGTGATGCTCGCGCTCCGGAGACCGGCGATTCATGGCATGCTCGGAACGATGAAGCGCAGGATCCAAAGAGGATTGGCTTGGTCGCGTAGGCAGCTCGGCGCGCTGCTCGGCGTCGCGTCGATGGCGGCGTTCGTTCTTTCGGCGTGCTCGCCGGAGGAGCGGCAGTTCGAAACGACGAGCGCGAGCGGCTCGGGCGGCGGCGGGGGATGCGCGCCGAACGAGGAGAGATCCTGCTACAGCGGGCCTCCCGGAACGGAGGACGTGGGCCTCTGCAAGATGGGCATCCAGGTCTGCCTGCCGAACGGCTCGGGCTTCGGCGAGTGTTCCGCCGAGGTCGTGCCGCAGACCGAGAACTGCCTGACGCCCGAGGACGAGGCGTGCAACGGCGACGAGCCGACCGACTGCCCGCCGCTCGATCACGTGTGGAGCAAGGGCTTCCCCATCGGCCAGGAGTTCCTCGTGCGAGGCGTCGCGGTGGATCCGAAGACGCAAGACTTCGTCATCGCCGGCGAGATGCGCGGGATCCTCGATCTCGGCGGCGGTCCGCTGGCAAGCACGGGCAGCTCCGACATCCTGCTGGCCAAGTTCGGCCCCGACGGCACGCACAGATGGAGCAAACGTTTCGGCGACGCGAGCTCGCAGAGCAGCGAGTCGGTGGTGATCGACGACGCGGGGATGATCTACATCGCCGGCACGGTCGCGGGCGCGATCGATCTCGGCAACGGGATGCCACTCACGAGCGCGGGCAGCAACGACGCGCTCGTGGCCAAGTTCAACCCCGACGGCGTCCTCGTATGGGGCAAGCTGTTCGGCGACGTGAGCGCGCAGCGCGCCAAGAGTGTTGCTCTGACGAAGGCGGGGCAGGTGGTCGTCGGTGGAGATTTCGGCGGCACGATCGACCTGGGCGGCGCCGTGCTCACGGCCCCCACGGACACGGACATCTTCGTCGCCAGGCTCGACACCTCGGGGTTTCACGCGATGTCACGTCGCTTCGGGGGGACGGGCGTCGAGAACCTCGCCGCGATCGCGGTCGATACGAACGACGACATCATCCTCACGGGCGAGTTCGACGGGGCCCTCGACTTCGTGGGCGCGGGGATGTTCACCAGCGCCGGCCTCGACGACGTGTTCGTCGCCAAGCTGGCGGGGCAAAACGGAACGCCGATCTGGGCGAGGAGCTGGGGCGACGCCTCCGATCAGGAGGGTTTGGCGCTGACGATCGCGCCGAACAACGAGGTCGTGATCGCAGGCCAGATGGCGGGCATCATCGACTTCGGCACAGGCAGCGCGCTCGAGGCGCCGCCGAACGCGACGCAGATGTACCTGGCGAAACTCTCGCCGGAAGGCGTGCCTGTCTGGAGCAAGATCATGGGCGGCCCGAACTCCGACAACGGCTGGAGCGTCTCGCTCGGCGTGGCGAATGGGCACATCGTGACCGCCGGGTGGTTCAGCGATCAGGTCGACTTCGGCGGCGGACCGCTGCTCTCGACGGCCGAGGTAAGCCCGTTCATCGCGAAGCTCGCGCTCGACGGCAAACACGCGAGCTCTCGCACCTACACCGTGAAGATGCCGTCCGCCTTCACGGGCCTCGGGTTGCTGCCGAAGGGAGATCCCATCCTCGTGGGCCTGAGTTATGGGCCCATCGATCTCGGCGGCGGCACGTTGCAACCGAACAACGCACAGGAAGTGCTCCTCTTCCTCGCGCGCCTCCTGCCTTGATCGCGGAGCCACACGGCCGATCCGAAAAAGGCTGAACCGTGGCATGCTCGGTGCGATGAAGCGCATGATCCAAAGGGGATTGGCTTATTCGATCGGGCGCCTCGGCGCGCTCGTCGGCGTGACCGCGTCGATCGCGGCGATGGGTTTGTCCGCGTGCACGCCGGAGGAACGACAGTTCGAGCCGACGGGCTCGGGCGCAGGCGGCGCAGGCGGCGCGGGCGGCGGCATGGTGTGCGTGCCGGACGAGACGAGGTCCTGTTACACCGGTGCTGCGGGCACGGAGGGCATGGGCCTCTGCAAGGCGGGCGTCGAGGTCTGCCTGCCGAACGGCTCGGGATTCGGCGAGTGTGGGGGCGCGGTCGTGCCGCAGGTCGAGGACTGCCTGACGACCGAGGACGAGGCATGCAACGGCGTCGATCCGCTCGAATGCCCGTCGCTCGGCGACGGCTGGCTGAAGACGTACGGCGAGCCGTTTTCCCCGCAAAACATCGCCGATCTGGCGGTTGGGCCCGACGGAAACATCGTCGTCGTGGGCTCGTTCGGCAACGTGATCGATCTCGGCGCCGGCCCCATGGCGAGCACGGGCAGCTTCGACATCCTCGTCGCGAAATTCACGCCGAAGGGCGAGCTCGTCTGGGCCAAGCGATTCGGCGACGCAGCGCCGCAAGAGGCGTTCGCCGTCGCCATCGACACGACGGGCGCGATCTACGTCGGCGGCGCCGTGGCGGGCTCGGTGGACTTCGGCGACGGCATCAAGACGAGCGTGGGAGCGGACGACGCGTTCATCGCAAAGTTCGACGCGAACGGCAACGCGGACTGGAGCAAGCTCTTCGGCAGCGCGGCCTCGCAAAAGGTGCACGCGATCGGGGTGACCAAGGCAAACCAGGTCGTCATCGCGGGCAACTTCGCCGGGACCATCAACTTCGGCGGAGCGACGTTCACCAGCGCGGGCCTCGAGGACGGCTTCCTGGCGAAGTTCGACGAGACCGGCTTCCACGCGGCGTCACGTCGCTTCGGCGGGATGGGCACCGACGACGTCCGCGCGATGGCGATCGACGATGTGGGTCAAGTGTACTTGACCGGCACGTTCAAATCTCTCCTCGAGTTTGGTCCGGGTCAGTCGCTCGCGGGCAAGGGCGCGCGCGACGTGTTCGCCGTGCAGTTCTCGTCAGCAGCGCTCGCGCCCATCTGGTTCAACGGCTGGGGGGATGCGTCCGATCAGGAGGCGTTCGACGTGGCGGTCGCGCCGAACGGCGACCTCTACCTGGCGGGCGCGTTCGCGGGCGGCATTTCTTTCTTCAACAGCTCGCTGGAGTCGCCCGACCTTGCCGCGCGCCCGATGTACGTCGCGCGGATCGCGAGCAGCCTCGACGCGGTCGTCTGGGCGAAGTCCTTCGGCGATGCGACCGCGATCGTGACCCAGGGACTGCTTGCCGTCGGCGCGTCCGATCAGCTCGTCCTCGCGGGCTCGTTCCAGGGCGGAATGGATTTCGGCGGGGGCGTCCTCACGGCCGTGGAGTTCGCAGACCTGTTTTTCGCGAAGGTCGGCGGCGACGGCGCGCACGTCGCGTCGCGTGTTCTCTTGAGTGGTGGCGAAAAGGGCAACGACGCCCCCAACACGATACGCGCGCTCACGCTCTTGCCGGCGGGTGATCTGATGGTCGGCGGCCAGCACCGCGCGCCCTTCCTGATCAACGACATGCTCGTGGGCGGGTTCGACGCGAAGGACGGCAACGCGTTCCTCGGTCGCTTCTTGCCCTGAGCGCCTACCGGATCCCCCGCGCCTTCTTCCCCATCCGCGCGAGCACCGGCCGCACGATCACCTTCGGCAACGCGTCCACCGTCATCGCCATCGCCCTCGGCAAGATCCCCGGGATCACCCGTGCGTGACCACGCCGCAGCCCGTCGACCGCTTGCTCCGCGCACGTCACCGCGTCCACGTACACCGCCTTCGGCAGCTCCGGGCGCACGTCGCTCCCCGCGACCTCCTGGAACTCCGTCGGCACGGGTCCCGGACAAACCACCGTCACCGACACGCCCGTCCCCGCGAGCTCCGCGCGTAGACCCTCGCTGAGGTGGTTCACGTAGGCCTTGCTCGCCGCGTAAACGCTCATCGCGGGGGAAGGCAGGATCCCCGCGATCGAACCCACGTTCAGGATCGCCCCCGATTCCCGCGCGACCATCAGCGGAACGAGGCGCGCGATCAGGAGCGTCGTGCTCACCACGTTGAGCTCGAGCATCCGCTCGATCTTCTCCCACGCGCGCCGCTCGAGCAGGCCGTAGTCACCGAAGCCCGCGTTGTTCACGAGCACGTCGATCGCCTCGCCCGCTTGCGTAAGGTCGTCGAGCATCGCGGAGAGCGCCGTGCGGTCGAGCAGATCGACCGCACGCACGAGCACCCGCAGGCCCGGTCGTGCGGCCGTCAGCTCACGCGCAAGCTCGTCGAGCCTGTCGCGGCGGCGCGCCACGAGCACGAGCGCCGACACGTCCCGCCCGAGCACACGGGCGATCTCGCGACCGATCCCCGCCGAGGCTCCGGTGACGAGCGCCGTTTTACCGCGAAGCTCGATCATCCTTCTTCCTGGCCTTCTTGCTCTTCTCGCCGACGTCCTTGTCTTGCTCGACCTTGTCCGCGTCGCGGCCGTGCGCGTTGATGCCGTTTGGCTTCGACGCGGCCTCCTTCGGCGCGAACCGCGCTTCGATCTTGCCGAGGCGCGCCTTCAGCTCTGCGTGCTCGCCACGCAGCGTCTCGAGGTCCTCCCGCAGCCGCTCCGTCTCCCGTTTGCCCGCGCCGCCGAGGTCTCGCAGGGCCTCACGGATCCGGCGGCGTACCCGGCCGTCGAGCTCGCGTTCGAGCTGACGCGTGAGGGGCCCTCGCGACTTCGTGTCGCCGATGTCGAGGAGCGCGCGCACCACGTCCACCTTGAGGTACGGGTCCGCCTGATCGAGCAGGTCTTCCAGCGCCTCGCGCACCTTGCGGTCCGTCGAGAGCTTGGGCAGGGCCATGATCGCGGCACGACGGCCGCGCGTGGGGATCCCGTACCGCGTTCGCGTGAGCACGTGTGCCTGCGCCCGCTCGTCCCGCAGCGCCGCCAAGCCGTCGAGCGCCCCCGCGCGCAGCACGTCTGCCCACGAGGGACGATCGAGCACCTCGATCAGCGTATCGAACGCCGCGGTCTGCCGCGTCGACCCGAGCGCGCGCGCCGCCTCCGCCTCGACGAGGTAACTCGCGTCGCGCAGCGCGAGGCTCTTCAGCGCATCGGCCGCCTTGGCTGCGCGGAACTTTCCGAGCGCCGCCGCGATCGCGCGCCTCACCTTGGCGTGCGCCGTACGTGCGTGGGCGAGTAGCAGCTCCATCGCGTCGTCGCTCCGGATCTGCCCGAGCGTCGCAGCGGCCTCGGCCCGCACGCCCCAGAACTCTTCCTCCTTCGCGAGCGACGCGCCGAGCGCCCGTGTCGTCGCCGGATCGTCGAGCTTGCCCATCAGGCTCGCCGCGAGCAGCCGGCCGCGCGCGGTGGGTGCCTCGGCGAGCTGCACGCGGAGCATGTCGCCCGGACACTCGACCCGCACGTCGCCCACGATCCGGAGCTCCGGATCCACGACCACGAACTGGGGCCGCTTGGGCACGCGGATCGTGAACGTCGCGTTCGCCTGATCCACGCGCCGCACCTCGCGCCGCACCTCGCCGTCGATCGTGATGTCGAGCTCGAGGTCGAGCACGAAGACGTGTGCCCCCGCCTCGTCCTTGTCCTTTTCTTTGCTCTCCTTCGCGGCCTGCGACTGCTTGACCGTCACGGTCAGCGCCTCGCCCTCGTGATCGATCTTCACGTCGAGCTCCGGGTGACCCGCGCGGTAGACCCATTGCTCGAAGAAACGCTCGAGGCTCTTGCCGCTCGCCTCTTCGAGCGCGCGCATGAGGTCCCGCGTCTCCACGATGCCGTGCGCGTGACGCTCGAGGTACGCCTTGATGCCGCGCCAGAACGAATCGTCGCCGAGCTCCAGGCGCAACATGTGCAGCACGCACGCGCCCTTCTCGTAGAGGTGCCTGTCGAAGATGTCGATCGGCGCCTCGTAGTCCTGGCACACGATCGGCCGCCTGTAGCGCCCTCCCGCCTCGGAGAGGTACCCCGCGACGTCGCCACGCACGCCGTGCTCGTACTCGTCCCGGCCGAGCCATCCCTCGCGATCGACGTGCTCCATGTACGTCGCGAAGCCCTCGTTCAGCCACGCGTGTGACCAGTCGCGACACGTCACGAGATCGCCGAACCAGTGGTGCGCCAGCTCGTGCGCGATGAGGTCGTCGGCCGTCACGTCGATCGCCGCGCGTTCGTCGAGCAGGATGTGCTCGTACATCGTGGTCGCCGTCGTGTTCTCCATCCCGCCGAAGATGAAATCGCTCACGACGATCTGCGAATAACTCTTCCACGGGTAGGGCACGCCCGTGAGCTTGCCGAAGCGGCGCACCATCTCCGGCGTCCTGCGGAACGTGCGTTTGCCCTCGTCGGTTTTTCCTTTGGGCACGAAGTAATGCAGGCGCACGCCGTCCGCCTCGTCGTCGATCCGCTCGAACTCGCCGGCGACGAGCGTGAAGAGGTAACTCGGGTGCGGGTCGTCCATCCGGTAGCGGTAGACGCCGCCCTGCTCCTCGTCCTCGTCGCTGTCGCGCACGCCGTTCGACAGGGCGAACCAGCCCTCGGGCACGGTCACGCGCAGCGAGGTCGACTGCTTGTTGTGCGGCTTGTCGATGCATGGAAAGAAGTGCCGCGCGTCCTCGTCCTGGCACTGCGACCAGACCTGCGAGGGCCGGTCTCGCACGTGCTCGTCGGGCGCGAGAAAGTAGAGCCCTCGGCGCGGCGTCGCGCGGTACCGCACGCGTACGGCCCCCCGCGTGGACGACACGGGGATCGACACGCGGATCGTCTGCCCGTCGTAGACGTGGTTCGCCGCGACGAACTCGCCCTCGTCGCTCGTGCGAAGCTCGACCGACTCCAGATCGAAACTCACGGCGTCGAGCGAGAGCTCGGTGGCGCGGGCATCGATCCGCGCGATCGAGAGCGTCGCCTCGCCTGCGATCGATTTCTTCGCGACGTCGAGGCGAAGGTCGAGCGCGATGTGGTGGACCTGGAAGGGCCGAGGCCGCTCGTACACGCGTTGCACGCCGGTGAGCGCGAACGGGCGCGCGGCAGCGGCGGCTTGGGTGTACGTCGACAGCGAAGATCCGCACGCGCAGCGGTCGTGGAGGCGGTGCTCGATGCTCATCGGGCGGCGAGTCTTACCCAACAAACTCGCCGAGCAAAGCCCTCTTCCCGGGAAAACCGCGCTAGCCTCGCCCCGCGCGAATGAACCGCCGCGGACGCACGCAGCCGCTGCTCGGGGAATCCGCTCGGCCAGGCCGAGCCGATGCCTCGGCGCGCCCACGATCCGGGCCTCCGGGACCCGCGCAACACGCGCTTTTCGCGGCGGCGAAGGCTTCCCCCTCGAAGGACGGGACCGTGACCCTCGAAGGCGAGGTCGTTCGCGTCACCTACGAGAACGATCAAACGGGCTTTCGTGTCGTAAAAGTCGCGATCGACGGCCACGAGGCCCCCCTCCCCTGGGTCGGCCGCTTTCAGCCCATCGCCCCCGGCACCCGCGTCCGAGCGACCGGCCGCTACGAGCGGGATGGTCGGCACGGCGACCAGCTCCGCGTCGAAACACTGCTCGAGATCGCACCTTCCACGCTCCAGGGGCTCGAGAAGTACCTCGGCTCGGGCATGGTCCCCGGTGTCGGCCCGGTCTTCGCCAAGCGGATCGTCGAGACGCTGGGGGAAGACGCGCTCCGTGTGCTCGACGAGGAACCCGAGCGCCTTACCGAGGTGCCGGGGCTCGGATCACGCCGCGCCGATGCCGTCGCGAAGGCCTGGGCCTCGGCGCGCGTCATCCGCGACATCATGATTTTCCTCCAGCAGCACGGCGCCTCGGCCGCGCTGGCGACGCGTATCTACAAGCGCTTCGGCGCCTCCGCGATCGATGTCGTGAAGCGATATCCGTATCGGCTCGCGCTCGAGGTCTGGGGCGTCGGGTTCAAGACGGCCGACCAGATCGCGCGCGCCGTCGGGGTTTCGCCGGACGCACCCGAGCGCGCCCAGGCCGGCGTCCTGCAGATGCTCAGCGACCTCGCGGGCAAGGGGCACGTCTACGCCGAACGAAAGGCCCTCGTCGCGGCCGCCGCGCTCATGCTCGAGCGCGAGGAGGAAGGCGTGGATCGCGCCGTCGACGCGCTCGACGCGGCAGGCCGTGCTCGTGTCGAGACCTTGCCCACGGGGGACGTCGCCGTCTACGAATCGACGCTTTACCAGGCCGAATCACGCCTCGCCGAGCGGCTGCTCGCGCTCCTCCACGCGCCTGGGAGGCCCCTCGCAGGCCGCCACGGTGAGCCGCCCGAGGCCGTCGCCAAGGCCGCGATCGACGCCTTCGAAGCACGCACACGAGTCGCCCTCGCCCCGGCGCAACGCGACGCGATCGAGCAAGCCGCGCGGCACAAGATCCTCGTCATCACGGGCGGACCCGGCGTCGGAAAAACCACGATCGTCCGTGCGATCCTGTCGCTCTTCGACCTCGCCGGACACACGACGCGCCTCTCGGCCCCCACCGGCCGCGCCGCCAAACGCATGAGCGAAGCGACCGGGCGCGACGCCGTCACCTTGCACCGCATGCTCGAGTTCGACCCCAAGGAGCGCGGCTTTCTCCGCAAGAAGGGACGCTCGATCGAGTCGGACGTGGTCATCGTCGACGAGGCCTCGATGATCGATCTTTCGCTCTGCGATTCGCTCACGCAGGCCATCGCGGACGAGGCGCGGCTCGTGCTCGTCGGCGACGTCGATCAGCTCCCCTCCGTGGGTCCGGGCGCGATCCTGCGCGACATCATCGCCTCGAACGTGATCCCCACGGTGCGCCTCTCTCAGATCTTCCGCCAGGCCGAGGGCAGCCTGATCGTGCAGAACGCGCACCGCATCCACGACGGCGAAAAACCCGAAGGCTCCACGGACAAACGCGGCGAGTTCTTCGTCTTCACGCGCAAGGATCCCGAGGAGGCGGCCGCGACGATCCACGAGCTCGTCACCGAGCGCATCCCGCGCGGCTTCGGCCTGCACCCCGTGCGCGACGTGCAGGTCCTCACCCCCATGAACAAGGGCGTCGTCGGCACGATCGCGCTGAACGAAGCGCTCCAGCGATCGCTCAACCCCGACGGCCCCTCGGTCACGCGCGGCGGCAAGATCTTCCGCCTCGGCGACAAGGTCATGCAGCTGAAGAACGACTACGACCGCGAGGTCTACAACGGCGACGTCGGCCTCGTCCGCGCGATCGACGCCGAGCAGGGCACGCTCACGGTCACGTTCGACGGCCGGGATGTCGCGTACGAGGAGAGCGACCTCGACGAGCTCGTGCTCGCGTACGCGACGAGCATCCACAAGAGCCAGGGCAGCGAGTATCCCGCGGTGGTGATCACGCTGCTCTCGCAGCATTTCGTGATGCTCTCGCGGAACCTGCTCTACACGGCCGTCACGCGCGGAAAGCGGCTCGTCGTGCTCGTCACGGACGGGCGAGCGCTGGGCCTCGCGCTCTCGGTGACGCGACGCGAAGAGCGACTGACCGGCCTCGCGGGCAGACTCCAGCGCTCCTGACTTGCGGGTTCGGGCGTGAGCGAACGGGCTCGGATCCGCGGCGGCCGTTGCTCTGTTGGGGCCATCCTGCTAGCCTGCCCGCCCCTCGTAACCAACGACATTTTCTTTCCCGTTCGACGCCCGCCACAGCGCTCGTCGAGCGGCGACCGCAGGCGCATGAAGCGCCTCGCGCGTTTTCGGGTGGAGCGACCATGGCGACCAACGGACAGCAGGGCGGAGTGGCGGCAGGGCTTCAGATCACGGGCGGCGCGGCCATCATGGCGCCCGTCAGCGCATTTCCGAACGGAGTGCCTGGCAACGCTCTCATCGTGATCCCGCTCTCGAAGGTCGACGACGAGACCAAGGCCATGCTCGACCAGGGCCCCTCGCTGGTGACGCCCGAGCAGATGTGGAAGCTGCTCGGCTTCAACGGCCCCGCGGTGCAGGTGCAGGACGAGCAGGGTCGCCCGATCGCGATCGGCCTCGAAGACCTGCTCTCCGGCCTCGAGAAGCACTGGCAAGAGCAGCCCGACGACATCAACCGCGCGCGCATCTACGCCCAGGAGCTCCTCAAGTACAACCGCCTGCAGCGCGCCGAGCAGGTCCTCTCGAAGATCGTGGCCAAGGGCGGGGTCGGCGACGACTGGCTCGCGCTCGGCGTCGCGCAGCTCCAGCAGGAGAAGCTCGACAAGGCCGAGGGCACGCTGAAGGGCGCCCAGAACCTCCTCAAGGACAACCCCTACCCCTCGCTGCACCTCGCCAAGGTCTACCAGCTCAAGAAGGAAGAGGAGAAGGAGCGCGAGTTCGTCGACAAGGCGATCGCGATCAGCGTCGGCTGCATCGACGCGTGGGCCTACCTCTACCAGTTCCTCAAGCAGCGCAGCGACGAGGACAAGGCGATCGCCGAGATCGAGAAGATGGCCGCCGACAAGAAGACCGCCGCGCCGTACATCGCGCTGCAGGGCTTCTACGCGAACGACGAGGCCACGCGTGATCGCGCCGTCGCCTACGCCAAGAAGGGCGTCGAGATCGCGCCCGACGACACGCTCGCGCTCCTCTGCCTCTCGGCGCTCTACGGCCAGAAGGGCGACCTCGACGCCGTGATCCGGCTCCTCCAGCCGCACGAGGCGA
>JANMGF010000337.1:0-1981 GCA_031374535.1 Polyangium sp. (in: bacteria) | reverse complement strand
ACGCGATGCGCGGCCGCGTCCGAAGCGTCTTCCTCCCCGGGATCCGACGCGCGGGACTTCGACGTCTCGTCGCCCTCGTCGGCGTCTCCCGAGGTCTCCGCCTCGCGCGTGTCCTCGTCCTCGCGCTTCGCGCGGTCCTCTTCCGACTGCTTGTCCTCTCGCGACACGCCCGGGACTCTAGCCGCGCCGCCCCCGGCGTCAATCGGCGTCATCGTCGATTGCAGGGGATTTGGGGGCCGAGCTCGGCACGGCAGGCCCTCGCCCGTTCGCGACAAATGTCACGGATTTCGCGGAGGATCACCTGGCGGCGGGGACGCCGAGCCGTCTTTCGTGGGCGCGTCGTCCCCGCCTTCTTCCGGCGTCCACGGCTCGGGCGGCGGCGGAGGCAGCTCGTCGGAGAGCGGCACGACCGCGCAGGCCGAGAGCTCCACGTTTTGCGTCGCGTACACGACGAATTCGCCGTGTTGACCGGGGCGCACCTTCACCGCCGCGGGCAACGTCGCGAAGACCTCCTGCGGCTTGTCGCCCGGCGGGACGTAGAGCGTCGCTGCCGTGCGCGCGTCGAGCTCCGGCGCGTTTTTCGGCACGAGGCCGCCGGTCTCGCGATCGCCGCTGCTCACGAGGCGGCGCGTGCCGACCCCGAAGCGGATCTCGCCGGGCCGGTCGTCGTTCGAGCGCGCGCGGCAAAGGACCCGGATCGCGTCGCCGCCGCCGGCCTTGGGCACGACCATGCCGACCGAAACGCCGCTCCGCGCGAACCTGCGGAGCTTCTGGAGATCCCGCTCGCGTGGGCCGCCGACGAGCTCGAGCACGTCCGCCTGGAGCGCGATCCGGAGCCCGTTCGGCAGAGGATCGGGGACGCCGAGCAGACGAACGAGCGGCGCGCGGAGCTCGGGTCCGGCGCCGAGCGCGACGAGCGCCTCCGAGAGCGCGACGCGCGCGTGCTGGTAGCGCTCGGTCGCGAGGTGCTCGGCGAGCGCGGGGCGCGCAGCATCCTGGCCGATCGCGGCGAGCGCCTCGGCCACGTGCGGGCGCAGGCGTACGTCGTCGAGCGCCGTGATGAGCGAGGGCAGGGCGGATTTCGCGCGAATCTTCGCGAGCGCGGCGACGATCTCCTTCGCCCGCTCGAACGGAATGACCTCGCGCCTCTGCGCGCGCTTGCCGTACGCCTCGCGGAACCATGCCACGAGATCGTCCTCGCCACGGCCGTCTCCGCCCTCGGCGAGCGCGAGCGCCGCGAGCCTTCGCCACCGCGGATCTCGATCCTCGAGCAGCTCGCGCGTGCGTGGCGCGCCCTCGCCGAGCCTCGTCAGCGTGAGCGCCGACCAGCGCCGCACCTCGTCGTCCTCGTCCCGCACGAGCGCGAGCCGCACCGTCGGCGAGACCTCGGGCCGCTGCAGATCGAAGAGGACCTCGGCCGCCTTGCGCCGGATGAGGACGTCCGCGTCGTCGAGCAGCGCCGCGACGTCGAGCGCGGCGTCCGCGTCCCCGGCGATGCCGCGCCGGAGCGCCTCGGGCCAACCTTTGCCCTCGCTGCGCAGCCCCGCGATCTCGTAGCGCCCGTGGGAAGCCTCCACGCCGCGCAGCTCCGCGCGCATCTCGGCCATGTCGGCGGAGCGCGCGCCCGAGAGATCCCGCGTCTCTTGGGGATCCCGCTCGACATCGTAGAGCGCGCAGGCCCCGATTCTTCGAGCACAAACGAGCCGGAGCGGCCCACGCGCGAGCATGGTCATGGTCTCCGTCTCGGCGAAGGCGAAGCCACGCGCGTCCTCGGGGCTCGCCTGAGCGCCTGCGAGCGCGCGCCCGAGATCCGCGCCGCGCACGCGCGCCGGCCGCGGGATGTCGAGCCCCGAGAGCACCGTCGGCAGGAGATCGACGAGCTGCACCGGCGCGGAGACACGTCGCGGCGCGAAGAGCCCTGGCGCGTGCACCACGAGCGGGACGCGGACCTGCTCCTCGTACACCGTGGTGCCGTGGTAGC
>JANMGF010000281.1:0-7572 GCA_031374535.1 Polyangium sp. (in: bacteria) | reverse complement strand
TGATGTCATGACCTCCATCGGCGGACGACACGGCGAAGCCGCGCTGGATCCGGCGCCGGGTACCTCGAAGGGACAACGCGCGGCGCGCGTCGTGGACCCCGAGCCCGCGGTAGACGAGACGGCAGGCGGATCGCTCCGCCGGCTCGATCACATCCTGCGCGCCCTGCCGGACTCCGAGCTTTCGGCGCTCATCCGCCGCCTCGGCATCCGCATCGATACGCAGAAGCGCATCGACGCTCCCTCGCAGGTCGCACGTGCGCTCGTCGGCATCCCCGACGTGCGTGATCCGTCGCGGCTCCAAGCGTCCAGCCGAGAGCTGCTCCACCGCATCGCCGAGGCCGGCGGCGCGCTCGTCGTGCCCACGCTGCCCGCGGGGCTCGAGCCGCTCGTCGCGCGTGGCGTCGTATATGCGCGCAAGCTCGACGACGGCATCGAGCTCGTGCTGCCAACCGCGTTCCTCGTGCAGCTCAAGTCCTGGGAGAGCGAGGACCCGCGCGCCCTCCGCGCGCTCCTCTCGCAGGCTTCGTTCGAGACGGTCAGCGCCGTCGCCGCGCATTACCTCGGCCGCCCGGCCACGCCGCCGATCGCTCTCTCGCTCGAGGCCGCGTGGGAGATCCTCTGCGACCTTTCGCGCTTGCAATCGGAGGTCGAGCGGCTCGCCCCGGTCGAGCGCCGCCTCCTCGAGGCCATCGAGTCCGTCGGCGGTGAAGTCGACACGCAGGAGCTGCTCGACCTCGAGCGTGAGCCCATGCGCCTGCGCGGCGCCACCGGCATCACCGCGAGCCGACGCGGCGCGGGATTCGCCCTCGAGCGCCGGGCCTTCCTGATCCCCATCCACCCGAACCGTCACGTCATCCCGAGCGAGATCGCGACCATCGTCGGGGCCGAGCGCCGCAAGGCTCGTGAGGCCCGCCGCGCGCAGATCCGATCGTTCGTCCTCGAAGAAGATCACGCCCCGCGCCGCGCCCGCTTCGCCCCCGATCCGGGCATGGTCGCGCTCGGCCTGGCCTACGCGATACGCGAGCCGGGCAGCGACGTTCGTCCCGGCGTCGGCACGCCGCGCTCGCTGCTCGTGCGTTTGGCCCAGCGCTTCGGTCGCGACGTGGAGATGATCGCGCTCTCGGCTGCGCTCTCGCGTGCGGTCGGCCTGTGGGAGCCGTCCGCTGCCTCGGTGGCCACGCCCCCGGGCTCCCTCGCGGTCCACGAGCTTGGTCGCGTGCTCTTCGACACGTGGCGACGTGGTGGCGCCTGGGACGAAGCGCGCCCCGAGCGCGAGGTCCTGCGTGCGGCCTCCGAGGGCCGCGAGTCGAGCCCGATCGGCGCGCTCCGCGAAATGGTCATCGATGCTCTGCAGGAGCTCGGCGAGGGACGATGGGTGCCCTGGGCGTCGCTCCGAGGGTATCTCGCCGCGGACGACCGCATCGGCGGCGTCGAGCGCCTGCTGCGCCGCTGGGCCGACCGCACCTCGATAGAGGCCCCGGACGCCCTGGAGATCACGCGTCGCATCGCGCTCGAGTCCTTGCCGGCCCTCGGCATCCTCGATCTCGGCGGCGACGATCTCGACGACGGCCCTGCCTTGCGCCTCACGCCGCGCGGCCGCGCCATGCTCGCGGGCTCTCTGCCGACCGTCGATCTCGCCCCGAGCCATTTCGTCGAGACGCAAATCCTCCAGATCGCGCCCGTCGCCCGTGTCGCCAGCGTGCTCGCGCTCGTTCCGTTCGCGGAGATCGCGCGCATCGGCGACAAGGTCGACCTTCTCCTCGCGCCCTCGTCGATCGCCCGCGCTCTCTCGGCCGGTCTCGAGAGCGACGCCCTGCGCGCCCGCATCGAGGCTGTCGCGAAGCTGCCCGAAGGCATCTCGCAGATGCTCATCCAGGCGAGCGTCGTGATCGGACGCGCGAGCTTCGTGCCTGCCGCGGGTTTCCTCTGGGTCGAGGATCCGGAGATCCGCGAGCTCTTGCGCACGCGTCGCCCTGCCTCCGAGCTTTTCCTCGAGCCGTCCCCGCCCTCCGGCCTGCTCCTCGTGCCCGACGTCGATCTCGAGCGTGTCGTGCGTCGCTGTCGCGCCCTCGGCGTGGAGGTCGAGTGCGAGGGCAACCTGCTGCGCGCTCGCTCGGTCACGCCCTCGCCTTCGAGCCAGGAGGCGCCTCGCGCGCCCTCGACGAGCCGCGGTCGATCCCGCACGCCTGCCCCGCGTACGACGCGTTCCTGACGCGTTCGCCCACGGACGGCACGCGGCGCGCGAAGGAGCGCGGAGACCCGTGTGCCGTTGTGATCCGCAGCCCCCGTCCCCTGTCGGTGTCGTGCTCTCCGGCGCTCTTTCTCGACATGAATCGGCTCGTCTTGGCCGATACTAGACGCTGCCATGCCTAACGATCGGCTCCCCCGGATCGTCTTCGGCCTCGCGATTGCGCTCGGGCTGGCCGTTCTCCTTGCGCAGCCGAAGGTCAAGGCCTGGGAGCGGCGCTTCGGCGTCACCGTCCTCATCTCGGCGGGCGTCCCGTTCCTCGCCATGGGCGCGATCTTCGCGCTCGACAGCATCCACATCCTGACGCCTGACGTCCTCGTCGACCTCAAGCCGGCGTTCGAGTTCGGCCTCGGCTGGGTCGGGTTCGTCGTGGGTCTGCACTTCGACGTACGCAAGCTCGACGCGCTGCCGGCGTCGCTCGGCCCCGTCATCGTGATCGAGTCGCTGGTCCCCATGCTGACCACGGCGGGGCTCTGCGGCATGGCGCTGCTCGGCATGGGCGTTCCTTGGGCGTCAAACGATTACGCCCGGGATGCCCTGGTGCTGGCCGCCTGCGCGGCGCCGAGCGCGCCGATCAGCATGGAGATCTGGGAGCGGCGCGTCGGCCTCAAGGCGGCGCGCATGATCGACGAGGTGACGAGCATCGACGAGGTCACCGGCCTGGTGCTCCTCGGCGTGGTCGCGATCCTCTTCCGCCCGGACAACATCGCGACGAGCTGGGTCCTGCCGCCTTCGGCGTGGCTGCTCGTCACGCTGGGTCTCGGCGGGGTCCTCGGCATCCTGACGTACGTCCTGCTCCGCGGCGCGCGTAACGCGGCTGAAGAGCTCACGCTCCTGCTCGGCGCCGTCGCCCTCTCGGCGGGCGTCGCGGGTTACCTCGCGTTGAGCGTCCCCGTCGTCTGCGCGATCGCGGGCGCCCTGCTCGCGAACCTCCCGATCCGCGATCTCGAGGGCCTCAAGAAGACGCTGCTCGACGTCGAGCGGCCGATCTACTTGATCTTCCTCCTCGTCGTCGGCGCGACCTGGCGGCCGCTCGAGTGGCAAGGCTGGGTGCTCGCGCCTGCGTTCGTCCTCGCGCGTGTCGCGGGCAAGCGGCTCGGCGCGATCTGGTCGAAGCGCGTGGGGCCGAAGGGTCTGCCGAGCGCGCGTATGCTCGCGATCGCCCTCGCCCCGCAGAGCCCGATCTCGATCGTCGTCATCGTCAGCGCCACGACCCTCTACCAGGGCGACGCGCCCGAGCGCGTGCGGTGGGCGATCAACGCGGTGATCATCGGCGGCGTGCTCACCGAGGTCGTGGTCCGGATGCTCGAGTGGAGGCGTCGGCGCATCGGCGTCGATCTGACCCCGATCCCGCCGGTCCGCGTACGCGCGGACGCCACGGACGCCCCTGTCATCACCACGTCCCCGGAGGGCGGCTCATGATCCGTGCGGCGCTCATCCTCACGCTGGTCGCTGGCATCTCCTTCGCCGCGCGCTCTTTCTTGCCGGCCGACGCCACGATCACGGGCTCGGGCGCGGCTCTCGCGTTTGGCTTCCTCCTGCTCGCTGCGATGCAGACGGGCCACATCTTCCACGAGCTCCGCCTGCCGCACCTCACGGGATTCATCCTGTGCGGCGCGCTCTTCGGCCCTGAGGTGCTCGGGCTGATCACGCCCTCCATGCTCGGTGACCTCACGCTCGTGAAGAAGGTCGCCGTCGGGCTCATCGCGCTGAACGCCGGCTGCGAGCTCAACTTCGCGCGCCTCCGCCCGAAGATCCGCAGCATCGGTCTCGTCTCCATTTTGGGTTTGCTCGCCGAGTTCGTCCTGCTCTTCGCGTTTTTCTCGTTCGTCCTCGGGCGCATCGAGTTCACCGCGGGCATGACGACTGCGCAGCGCCTCACGGTCGCGCTGATCTGCTCCACCGTGCTTTGCGCGCTCTCGCCCGCCGTCGTGATGGGCATCCTCAAGGAGACACGCGCGGTCGGCCCGCTCAGCGAGATGTGTCTGTCGATCGTCGTGCTCGCGGACCTCGCGATCGTCGTCGCCTTCTCCTTCACCGAGTCCATCGCGCACGCCGTGTTCCCTGTGGAGACGATGGCGTCCGGCGGCGGCGGATCGATGTTCGGCGCGCTCGCGGTGCACATCTTCGGCTCCATCGCGACTGGCATCGCCGTCGGGCTCGTCTCGGCGCTCTACATCCGCCGCGTCGCGCAGCGCATCGGGCTCTTCGTCTTCACCGTCCTCTTCGTCGTCGCCGAGGTCGGCGGCGCGCTCCACCTCGATCCCCTGCTCGTCGGCCTCTCGGCGGGCCTTTTCCTCGAGAACATCAGCCCCGTCAGCGGACACGAGGTCATCCACGAGACCGAGGTCGCCGCGATCCCTACGTTCGCCGTCTTCTTTGCGGTCGTCGGCGCGGAGGTTCACCTCCACGCGTTCCTCACGGTCGCGCCTTACGCTGCGATGGCGGCCCTCACCCGCGCGATCGGCATTTACGTGGGCGCGCGCTTCGGCGCTCGCGTCGCCAAGGTCGACCCGGAGGTCGCGAGCCGGATCCCCTTCGGCATGTTCCCCCAGGCGGGCATCGCCATCGGCCTCGCGAACCTCGTCTCGACCTCGTTTCAGCCCTGGGGTCCGGCCGCTGCGACGCTCATCCTCGGCACGGTCGTCATCAACGAGATGCTCGGCCCGGTCCTCTTCCGCATGGCCCTCGCGCGCGCGGGCGAGATCGGCAAAAAACGCGAAGGCAGCCTCCTCGATCTGCCCTCCCATGCCCCCCCGACCGAGGCCGACGCCGAGACCACGTGACGCCGCGGCGCCTCTTGTGGCCCTTCCGGCGCGCTTGCTCGTAAGATCGCCGGTTGGAGGACACAGGTGACGAACGCGTTTGATCCGGGCCCTTCGGGCGACTCGTTCCCGTGCGGCCAGTGTGGCGCGAAGCTCGGGTACGACGCGGGCACGCAGGCGATGAAGTGCCCCTACTGCGGGTTTCAGCAGGCCGTCCCTGCGTCTCCTGCGGCGCTCGTGCGTGAGGTCCCGATCGAGGAGGGCATGCACCTCGCCGCGCGTGGGTACGGCACCCCTGTCGCGCAGGTCAGCTGCCGCGAGTGCGGCGCGACCGTCAACGTCGCGCCCGGCGAACAAACCGCGACGTGCACCTTCTGCCGATCCCACCAGGTCCTGGCGCAGGAGTCCGCGGGCACGGCGATCCGCCCCGAGTCCGTCGTTCCTTTCAAGGTCGACAAGAACAGCGCGAACCAGCGCTTCGACGCGTGGCTCGGCTCGCTCTGGTTCCGCCCGAACGACCTGAAGCAGATGGCCAGGGTCGAGGGCTTCGCGGGCGTGTACGTCCCGTACTGGACCTTCGACGCACACGTGGACTCGTCGTGGACCGCCGAGGCCGGCTATCATTATTACGAAACCGAAACGTATACGGATGCGCAGGGCAACCGGCAGACCCGGCAGGTGCAAAAGACCCGCTGGGAGTCGGCGCGTGGACGTCGCCACGACGCGTTCGACGACGTGATCGTGTGTGCTTCGAAGGGCCTACCCGAGGGCCTCGGCGACAGCTTCCGCACCTTCAACACCCGCGATCTCACCCCGTACAGGCCCGAGTTCCTTGCCGGCTGGCGAGCCGAGTCCTACGCGGTCGACCTCATGCCCGCGTGGCAATCGGGGCAAAACACCATGGCCGGCATCCAGCGCGGCCGCTGCGGGAGCGACGTTCCGGGCGACACGCACCGCAGCCTCCACGTCGACAACCACTTCTCGCGCGTGACCTTCAAGCACGTGCTCCTGCCCGTCTGGATCGCGGCGTATCGGTACCAGGACAAGCCCTTCCAGTTCCTCGTGAACGGACAGACCGGCGAGGTGATCGGCAAGGCTCCGTATTCGTTCTGGAAGATCTTCTTCTTCGTGCTCTTCCTGGTCGCCGTCGTCGCGGTCATCGCCGTCGTCACGAGCGGCCGCCGCTAGGTTCTTCCCTCCGCACGGGGCTCCCGAGATGGGCTCTGCCGGGCTTGCAATCGCGAGCCAACGCGGCAACCTCTCCGGCCATGCGACCGATCCGTCCTCCCCCTCGAAGGCGCCGCGCGCGTGCGGTGCTCCTCGCCTCCGCGCTCGCGTTTGCGGTGCCGCTCGCCGCGCCCACGTTCGCCTCGACTGCTCACGCCCAGCAGAAGGCCGAGATCAAGGTTTCGTTCGAGAAGTACACGCTTCCGAACGGGCTCATCGTGATCCTGCACGAGGATCACGCGTTGCCGCTCGTCGTGGTCAACACGATGGTCAAGGTGGGCTCGCGCTTCGAGGAGCCGAAACGCACGGGCTTCGCGCACCTCTTCGAGCACCTCATGTTCATGGGCACGCGCCGCGCGCCGCCGAAGATGTTCGACACGTGGATGGAGTCCGAGGGCGGCTGGAACAACGCGTGGACCAGCGAGGACCGCACGGACTACTTCGACGTCGGGCCCGCGCACACGCTCCGGCTCTTGCTCTGGCTCGAGGCCGATCGTTTCTCTTCACTCGCGGACGAGATGACCAAGGACAAGCTCGACGTGCAGCGCGAGGTCGTGCGCAACGAGCGGCGCCAGCGGACCGAAAACGAGCCTTACGGCAAGGTCGAGCTGCGTTTGCCCGAGCTGCTTTTCCCGGTCGGGCATCCCTACCATCACCCCGTGATCGGCTCGCATGAGGATCTGCAGGCCGCGACGGTCGACGACGTGAAGGGTTTCTTCAAGCGGTGGTACGTCCCGAACAACGCCTCGCTCGTGGTCGCCGGTGACTTCTCGCCCGCCGAGATCAAGCCGCTCATCGAGAAGTGGTTCGGCTCGATCCCCGCCACGCCCGTGCCCGCGGCGCCGACGGCGAAGCCCGCGAAGCTCGAGAAGATCGTGCGCGAGACGATCACCGACAAGGTCGAGCTCGGCAAGGTCGTGATGGCTTGGCACAGCCCCGCGCGGTACACGCCCGGCGACGCGGAGCTCGACCTGCTCAGCGTCATCCTGTCCGACGGTAAGGCGAGCCGGCTCTACAAGGCGCTCGTGTACGATCGGGCGATCGCGCAAGAGGTGTCCGCGTACCAGGCCTCGGGTGATCTCGGCTCGTATTTCCAGGTCGAGGCGATCGCGCGTCCCGGCGTGACCCTCGCCGATCTCGAGGCCGCGATCGACGCCGAGATCACGAAGATCACGAAGGAAGCCGTGAGCGGGGCGGAGATCATGCGCGCGAAAAACCAGTTCGAGACGAGCTTCGTCTCGCGCTTGCAGTCGGTGACCGCGCGCGCGTCGATGCTGAACCAGTACGAGACGTACGTCGGTGATCCGGGCTTCGCGGAGAAGGATCTCGCCG
>JANMGF010000274.1:0-9440 GCA_031374535.1 Polyangium sp. (in: bacteria) | reverse complement strand
GCGGACTTACCCCGAGGGGTATCGTGTCGAGCTCTCGAACGGCTGCGTCGACGCCACGCGCCCCGGCCTCTTGCTCGTGCGCCCCGGCACCGGCGCCACCCGCGTCGAGCTCTCCGTCCACCCGCGCTGACCCCTTCGCATCTCACCCCCCTCCCTGTCCCGGTGGAAATTCCAGACGAGTCCTTGTAGGGTGCGCGCCGAAAGCCGAAGGGAGACCTCACGTGGATATTTTCACTCGACTCGATCCGACGAAAACCTACACCACGCCGCAGCTTCAGCTCATTCTGGGCGCGTGGGTCCTGAGCGGGTTCGTCGATCCGGGCACCAAGGTCTCGACCACGAACGGGCACGTCGCGGAGGACGACTACACCAAGCAGTCGATCTACTCCCTCCTCTACTCGCTCTACCGCTCCGTGGGCATCGTCGAGGGCGACACCGGCGAGACCTACGAATTCACCTTCAACACCTGGGGCTACGCGTGGCCCGAGGCGTGGGGCAAAAACCCGGTCCCGGCCTCGGATCCGCAGCGTTTCGGCCGGATCGCGTACACCGGCCTCTATCAGTTCAACGAGATCCAGGAGTACGTCAAGGCCAGGAGCGGCCGCGTCCACGTCATCGAGATGGGCTGCGGAACCGGCGCCGGCGCGCACCACGTCTGCCACAACGTGCTGCCCGACTGCACCTACGAGGCCGTCGACATGCAGAAGGCCGCCATCGAGACGTGCCGCCGCAAGTTCGTCCCCGGCCTCCGCGGCCGCCTCGTTGCCACGCATTCGGACGCCACCAAGCTCTCGATCCCCGACGGAACCGCGGACTTCGTCGCCGTCAACGAGACCCACGTCACCGAGATGGTCGGCGTCGTGACCCCGGAAGACGAGCGTTTCTTCCGCACCGCCTACCGTCTCCTCAAGCCCGGTGGTTTCCTCACCTGGGGCAACGCCATTCCCGACGTCACCTGGCAGCCTTGCTTCGATTTCTTGAAGTCGATCGGCATGAAGCAGGTCGAGGTCCGCGACGTCACGAAGGAAGCCATCCTCGCGCGTGACCTCGACGCCGCCCGCGCCGACGCGTACGTGCGCCACGTCCTCGACAAGTTCCCCGCGTTCCGCGTGCCCGTCGTGGGCCCCAAGAAGCGGCTCGAGGCGAAGCTCGCGATGGAAAACTTCTATCGGAATCCCGGGACGAACCTTTACCAGAACATGGTCGATCGCATCGACACGTACAAGGTCGTCCTCTTCCAGAAGCCGGCCTGACCTTCGAAAAACAAAGCGGCGCGGACGGTCGAACCATCCGCGCCGCTCGCTCGTTCTACTTCTTCGGCAGCGCTTCCGAGAGCCCGTACACCTGCTCCACGCCGGCCGGCACCTTCAAGGTCGAGCCCTTGAAATCGTCGCCCACCGGCTCGATCGGCCCGCCCAGGCATTGCGCGAGGAACGTCTCGGCCACGGCGTTGAAGCTCAGCCGGTTCTCCGGCCGCTGGAAGCCGTGACCCTCGTCCGGATAAAGCACGTACGTCACGGGGATGTTTTTCGCCTGCATCGCCTTGACGACCTGATCACTCTCCGCCTGCTTCACGCGCGGATCGTTCGCGCCTTGCCCGATGAGCAGCGGCTTCTTGATCTTGTCGACGTAGGACAGCGGGCTCCGCTCCTCGAGCATCCTGGTGCCCTCGGCCGTCCCCGGATCTCCCATCCGCTTGTGGAACGTCGCCACCATCGGCGCCCAGTACGGCGGAATCGTCGCCAGCAGCGTCTTCAGATTCGACGGCCCCACGATATCCACGCCACACGCGAACTGGTCCGGCGTGAACGTGAGCCCCACGAGCGTCGCATACCCGCCGTAACTCCCGCCCATGATCGCCACCTTCGCGGGGTCCGCGACCTTGCCGTCCACGGACCATTTCACCGCGTCGATCAGGTCGTCGTGCATCTTCCCGGCCCACTCGTTGTTCCCCGCGTTCAGGAACTTCTTCCCGAACCCGGTCGAGCCGCGGTAGTTCACCGAAAGCACCGCATACCCGCGGTTCGCGAGCCACTGGTGCATGGAGTTGAGCCCCCACGCGTCTCGCGCCCACGGCCCGCCGTGCACCAGCAGCACCATCGGAAGCGGTTTGTCCGGGCGGCTATCCGTGTCCGGATCCGACGCCTTCGGCACCGTCAAATAACTCACGAGATCGAGCCCATCGCGCGCCTTGATCACCACCGGGTGCATCTTCGCGAGCGGCAGCCCTTCGAGCGCCTTCAGGTTCGTGAACAGGAACTCCGTCTTTTTCTTGTCGCGGTCATACCGGTAATACTTCACCGGCCCGTCCGAAGGCACGAGCGCCACCAGCCAGCGTTTGTCGTCGAGCGTCCGGCTCATCACGCGTAGCTCGCCGTCGCCGAGCTTGCCGAGCAGATCCAGATCCGCCTGGATCGACTTGTCGATCGTCTGCCACGTCGGCTTCTCGAACACGCCCGCCGCCGCCTGCATCTTGCCGGTCTTCGGGTGACCGAGGAAGCGCTGCACGTCCGCCTTCGGATCCTCGATGAGCAGCTTCGCCTTCTTCGTCGCGAAATCGAGCTCGAAGAGCGCCGCCGTGTTCCGGCCGCGGCTGTCGAGCAGGTACAGCGTCTTGCCCGACGCGTCGAAGCCCACCGGATTCGTCGTCTCCGCGTCCTCGAACGGCACCGTCATGTACGGCTCGGGCTCCTTGCCCTTCTCCGCTTTCGCCGAGGGATCGACGAACACGTCCCCGCCGTCGGGCGACTTGCGCACGGCGAGCCGCACCTTGAAATCGTCGTCCGTCACGTAGCCCGCGTAGTTGCCCTCGTTCTTGAAGACGAGCTTCTTGTCGCCGGTCTTGACGTCGATCCGGTAGAGGTCGTGCAGCTTCTTGTCGCGGTCGTTGATCCCGACGAGCACCTCACCGGGGATCTTCTGCGACACCCCCTCGATCCGCGCGGCGATGCCGTCCATCGGCGTGAGGTCCTTCGTCTGCCCGCCCTTCAGGTCGACGGCGTAGAGGTGCCAGTTCTCGTCGCCGCCCTGGTCCTGGACGTAGAGGACGTGGTCGTTCGTGTAGGCCCAGAAATATTGCCGGATGCCGCGTTTTTTGTCGGCCGTCACGGGCTTGGCTTTCGACGCATCGTCCGCCGGGCCGACCCACACGTTCATCACGCCATCGACGGCCGCGAGGAACGAGATCTGCTTGCCGTCGTGGCTGAGCTGCGGGGCTGCGCGGTCCGGGTTGCCGAAGAGCACGTCGCGCGGGATGAGCGACATATCCACCCGCGGCGCGGCGGGCGCCTTCGTGGTGGGCGCCTTCGCGGCGGGCGGCGGCGTCCCCTCGGCCGTTTTCGGCGGCGGGGGCGGCGGCGGCGTCATGGGCGGCGGATACTCCTGCGTCTCCGCGCAGGCAGCGACGCCGACGAGCAGCGACAGGACAAACGACAGGCCGATCTTCTTCGCGAGTGCCATCGGGCAAACCTCCCTCATGCGTACCCAGAGGTTGACGATCACCTCGGGTCCGTGTGACCGACGCCTTCATACTCCAAGCGCCAGCCGAACGGGCGGGCTTCGTACGGTGGGACATGTAGCCTGACGTGGTAATCCGATGAACGATTCAGGACGACCTGACGCGGAAGGGACCCGGGGCCCTTGCTGCCGGTGGGTCCTGGCTTATGGGAGCCGTCGGATATGGCCATGACGAACCCTGACACGCTCCTCCGCGAGAGCCGCGTCCCTTCGGACCGCGTGCGCCTGGCGAACGACCGCGACCTTCGCCCGGACGGCGCGTTCGTCCTTTACTGGATGACGGCGGCCCGGCGCACCCATTACAACTTCGGCCTCGAGCGCGCCGCCGAGTGGGCCCGTGCCCTCGGACGCCCGCTCGTCGTGCTCGAGGCCCTGCGCGCGGGATACCCGTACGCGAGCGACCGGCTCCACGCATTCGTCCTCCGCGGCATGGCCGATAATGCGCGCCGCCTCGCCGAAGCGGGCGTCGTCCACCACGCCTACGTCGAACCCCATCCCGGGGCGGGCAAGGGCCTCCTCGCCGACCTCGCCGGCCGCGCCGCCCTCGTCGTTACGGACGACTACCCCACGTTTTTCCTGCCCCGCATGATCGCTTCGGCCGCGAAACAAATTCCCGTCCGTTTCGAGCAAATCGATTCGAACGGCCTCTTGCCGATCCACGCTCCGGGCCGCGTCTTCACCACGGCATTCTCGCTCCGCGCGTATCTCCAGAAAAATCTTCTCCCGCACCTCCGCCACCGCCCCCTCGCCGACCCCCTCGCCGCGGGCCTCCCGGCGCCTTCGAAGAACCTCCTCCCGACCTCTTTCCTTTCGCGCTGGCCCGCTGCCTCGCCCGAGCTCCTCGCCGTTTCCCCTGCGGCGCTCGCCAAGCTGCCCATCGACCACGGCGTCCCCGTCGTCTCTCGTATTCCGGGCGGCGCCGAGGCGGGCCGGGCCGTGCTCGAACGGTTCTTGCGGACGAACCTCAGCCGCTACGGGACCGACCGCAACGACCCCGACGCCCGCGCCACGAGTGGCCTCTCGCCCTACCTGCATTTCGGCCACGTCTCGGTGCACGAGGTCTTCGCCGAGCTCGAGCGGCTGGAAAAATGGTCCGAAAAAAAGACCAAACCCTCCGGCGGCAAACGCGAGGGGTTCTGGGGCATGAGCTCGCCCGCGGAGTCGTTCCTGGACGAACTCGTCACCTGGCGCGAGATTGGTTATAACCTTTGCGCTGTCCGGCCGGACGACGCAGCGCGATTCGAATCCTTGCCCGACTGGGCCCAGAAGACCCTCGAAGCCCACACGGCCGATCCCCGCCCGGCCATTTACAGCCTCGCCGAGCTGGAAGGCGCGCGCACGGCCGATCCTCTCTGGAACGCGGCGCAACGCGAGCTTCTGCGCGACGGCCGCATCCACAACTACCTGCGTATGCTCTGGGGCAAACGCGTGCTCGAATGGTCACGCTCCCCGCGTGAGGCGCTGACGCTCTTGATCGAGCTGAACGACAAATACGCGCTCGACGGCCGCGACCCGAACTCCTACTCGGGCATCCTCTGGACGTTCGGCCGCTACGACCGCCCCTGGGCCCCCGAGCGGCCGGTCTACGGCACCGTGCGGTACATGAGCTCGTCGAATACGCTGAAAAAAATCGACCTGAAACGTTACCTGGTCGAGTACGGCGGGCAGGGACAAACCGTCCTGCCCTACGGAAAATAAACGAAGGCCGGAGGGAAATTCCTTTATCCGCCCCGGCCCTCTGCGAACGTGCGAGGTTACTTCTTCTTGCCTGTCCCTTCCTCGCCCTCGGCTTGCTTGCCTTCTTCAATCAGCTCCTTCACGCGTTGGCCGCCCTTGTGTCCGATCTCGGAGTAAAACTCGGGCCCGTACTTGTCGCGAACGGCCTCGCCGCCCTTCTGCCCGCCCTTGTGTCCGATCTCGGAATAGAACTCGGGGCCGTACTTGTCGCGCACGGTCTCGCCGCCCTTGCGTCCGATTTCGGCGTACCCCTCGGAGCCGAGCTCTTCCTTGCGGGCCTCGCCGCCCAGCCGTCCGGCCTCCTCGACGGTCATTTGACCCTTACCGGAGTGAGCTTTTTTCTCCGCCATGATCGTCTCCTCGTTGTTGATGGCAATCGCGCGGCGAGCCATCGCTCGTCGCTAACGTTTCTGGCCCTGGCCGCCGCCGCCCTCGCCCTCGCGCTCCTTCCCTTCCTCGATGAGCTCCTTGACGCGCTGGCCGCCCTTGTGGCCGATCTCGGAGTAGAACGCGGGCCCGTACTTGTCCCGGGTCGCTTCCCCGCCGATGTGCCCGCCCTTGCGGCCGGCCTCTTCGACGGTCATCTGCCCTTTGCCCGGTTCCTCTTTGTGCCCTGGTTTGCGCTCTGCCATGAGGTTCCCCTCTCGATCCAATGCCGATGGCTCCCGACGAACATTCTCCGGTAGAGCAAGGTGTCAATGGGGTCTCGGGAGGAGGGCTCCTCTCGCTCTGCGGGCCCGCCATCGCCGTGCGAGAGATCGAGAGCCGCCGCAGAAACCGCCTCGACGCTCGTGCGTAGAGAGCTACGATGAGGCCGACCGCGCGGAGGATTTGCCATGCCCAAGGATGATTTCCCCGAACTCGAAAACGTCATTCGTCGCCGCGCGTTCCTGCGCACGGCCGCCGCCGGCAGCGCGTTCGTCGCGCTCGGCGGGGGCACCTACGTCCTCGCAGCCACCGACGATCCCCGCGCCAAGCAGCTCCGCCCCGACGGCCGTCCTCGCCTGCCGCCTGGCCAGCGTATCCTCGACGCGCTCAAGCCCATGGGCGGCGAGCCGGGCGACCCGAGCCCCTCGGCCTTCAAGCTACGCGTCCACGGCGACGTCGAAAACCCCTTCGATCTCGATTTCGCAGCCCTGCTCGCCCTCCCGCAGACCGAGCAGACGTGCGACGTGCACTGCGTCACGGGCTGGAGCGTGCTCGGCGCTCGTTTCACGGGCGTGAAGATCGCCGAGCTCGCCAAGATGGCGAAGGTGCGCGACTCGGTGCGCCACGTGATTTTCGAGGCGGCCAACGGATACACGGCCAACGTGCGTTTTGCCGAGGCCACCGCGCCGCACGTGCTCATCGCCCACAAACACGAGGGCAACCCCCTCACGCGCCCGCACGGCCCGCCCGCGCGTGCCCTCGTGCCCGACCTTTATTTCTGGAAGAGCGCGAAATGGGTGACGGGCATCCGGTTCGTCCGGACCGACAGGCCCGGCTACTGGGAGACGCGCGGCTATCACAACCACGCCGACCCGTGGACCGAGGAACGTTATGGCTGAGGGCTCGCCCGAGCCACGGCGCCGCTTCTCCGTCTCGCTCCGGGGCCTCTTGCGAACGGTCCACCGGGACGCGGGGAACCTCGCCGTTGGGCTCACGGTCGTGTATGCCGCGTCCGGCCTCGCGGTGAACCACATCGCGGACTGGGATCCCAACTTCAAGCAACACCAGCAGACGCACGAGCTTGGCGGGCCTCTGGAGGGCGAGGACCAGGCGGTCGCGGAGCGTGTCCTTCAGCGATTGAACATCCCGGGCAAACCGAGCGACGTCTATCGTGCGGCGCCGACCCAGCTCGAGATCACGCTCGATAAACGCACGATCCACGTGGACACGCAGAGCGGCAAGGTGCTCGACGAGGGCGAAGAGCCGCGGTTTTTCCTCCGGCTCGCGAACTGGCTGCACCTGAACCGCGGCAAGAAGGCGTGGACGTACGTGGCCGACGGGTACGCCGCGCTGCTCCTCCTGCTCGCCTTCTCGGGGATGTTCATGTTGCCCGGCCGCAAAGGGCTGCTGGGCCGGGGCGGTATTTTCGTATTGCTCGGCGCGGCCGTGCCGATCGCGTACGTGGTGCTCTCCGGCGGCCCTTGATTCAGCGCGAGCCCGGCACGAGGATCTCGTTTCCCTGGGCAGGCCGGGAGAGCGCGTCCCTCGCCGCGCGTGCTGCGATATCGAATGCGCGTGCACCTTCCGGCAGGCGAAACGGCCCCACGCGTGGCAAGGCCTCGATGACGAGCGCGGTCATCCCGTCTCGCTCGGGCACCTTCAGGGAAGGGCTTTGCCGCCGCCGCCACGGCGAACGCGACGCGAGGTGGTGATACAAAAGCCGCTCGCCCGGGGGCATTCCTGCGAGCCCGTGCCGATCGAGAATCCCGCCGTCGAGCAGCGGCCGTCCCTCGTGCCACACCGGATGAAAGAGGCCCGGCACCGTACACGAGGCCTGAATCGCGGGCGCGAGCGGCCCCGTGGCGAGGACCCGCGTCTCCCGCGCGAGCACGTCGTACACGCTCACCGCGAGCGGCACGCGGCATCGATCGAATGTCGGCACGGGCAAGAGCGCTTCGAGCCGCGCCCGGAAGAGCCGCCCCGCGAGCAGCCCCGGCCCGAGCCGTACGTCCCAGAAATCCTCCCGCCGCAAGCGCAAAAGCTCATCCCGGATCGTCAAGGCGCTCGCGCCCGCGGCCCAGATGCCCCCCACGAGCGCGCCCGCGCTGGAGCCCGAAACACGCGCCGGCACGAGCCCCGCGTCCTCGAGCACGGTCATCACCCCGGCGTGCGCGAAGAACCCGAAGAAGCCGGACGAAAGGCCCATCGAAAAGGGGCCTTCGCGGAGCCATTCCCGCAACGTGGGGGTGGCGCGAACGGGGGAAGGCGAGGGAGCAGAGGTCGTGTCAGCCATACGAGCGCCGGGGATGGTACCCGACGAGACCCCGCTCGTGCCAGGCCGAGCTCCGGCAAAACCCGTCCTCTCTTTGCAACCCTCGGGTACCATGGCCGCGTTATGCACCGACGCCTTTTGCTGCTGCTGCTCCTCGCCGCCTCCTGCGCGAGCGCGCCGCCCTCGCCGCCCTCGCCGCCCTCGCCGCCTGGGGTCTCGTACCGCCCCTTCGAGCCCTTGCCGGTGACGCCGCCGGCGGCTCCGGTGGAGGCCGGCCGTACGTGTCTTCCCTCGTCGCCGGAGTTATTCGAGGCCGAGAATCGTCGCCAGCAGATGACCCTCGCGGCGTTCCTGGCGAAACGAGGCGCGCGCCTGCTGAAGACGGCCGTGCTTCCCTGGCAACAGGACCTGAAGGAGCCCGGGGCGTTGATCCGAGGCCCTTCGGGGGAGCGGTGGATGGTGATCGAGATAGTGCAACAGTGCTCGCCGAAAGCACCGTGGGCCTCGGTGGACAAGGACGGCTCCGTCGCGGTGGTGTACCCGGATCCGAGGCCGAAGCAGCGGCGCGAAGTGCTCTTGTGTGGTCCCGCTTTCGGAGGCATGTGCGGCACGACGCCTCCGAAGACGATGACGGTCGCCGAGGTGCCCGAGGGGGCCCGCCTCGTGCAGGGTGGCAAGTTCGTGGAGTATCCGGTCGACGTGATCGTCGATTGGTCCGCGCGGACGCAATGCGTGCCAGTGCCGTGAAATCGCGAAAGCTTCAGAGCACGATCGAAAACCCCTGCCACTCGGCCCAGAATGCCCCCGGAAGCTCGATCCCCCACGCCGCCTCCTCCAGACACGTGACGATCTTGCTCCCCGCCTTTTCTCCCTCGATCGTCGCCCGCACGGAGACCAGCTCTTGCTTCGTCGATTCGAGCGCGACCGAGGCCTTTTTCCCCGCGCCCCCGCAGGTGGCGAGCCCGCTCGCGAGCGCGTCCCGCAGGAAGGCATTTTTGTCGAAATTCGCGATCCGAGGCGGTTTCGCGCGGTGCGCGCCGGCGAGGCGGCCCCACCCAGAACCAAACCCCTGGCCCACGCCCGACATTTCTTCGAGCCCTTCGGTCGACGGACGCACGCCCGGCTCGATCGCGAGATAACTCGTCACCGGGGAGACGGCGCGCCCCATCATCGCGAGGGTCATCATGTCCGGCTCGTCGATCGAATAAAGCAGGCTCGAACCAAACACGAGCCCCGCCCAGCGACGGTTCTCGGTCTCGTCGGCCAC
>JANMGF010000261.1:0-9645 GCA_031374535.1 Polyangium sp. (in: bacteria) | reverse complement strand
GCCGACATCAACCCGTACATCGCGATGGCGGCGACGCTCGGCGCGGGGCTCTTTGGCATCGAGAACGCGATCGAGCCTCCCGCGCCCGTCACCGGCGACGCGGGCGAAGGCGGCGAGGGGCGTGAACCGTTACCGCGTACGCTCGCCGAGGCCACGGCGTTGCTCGCGGAGAGCACGCGCGTAAAGAAGGTCCTCGGCGAGGCGTTCGTCGATCACTACGTGCGCACCCGGCAGTGGGAGGTGCGCCAGTACGAGCGAGCCGTCACGGACTGGGAGCTCGAGCGGTATTTCGAGTCCATCTGAGAAGGCGAACCGAGAAGGCAAAGGCATGGGACAACTGTCGATCTGGAGCTTCCCGACGCGGATCGTGTTCGGGGCAGGGGCCGCGAAACAAACGGGCGCCGAGGCCACACGGCTCGGGTGCAAGCACGCGCTCGTCGTGACGGACAAGGGTGTCGTGGGCGCGGGGCTGCTCGCGCCGATCGAGGGATCGCTGCGCGAGGCGGGGATCGCGTGGACGGTCTTCGACGGCGTGCTCGGGAACCCCGTCGAGGCGAACGTGCACGACGGCGTGCGCGCGTTCGTGGAGTCGGGCGCGGATCTCGTCCTCGCGGTCGGAGGCGGCTCGCCGCTCGACGTGGGCAAGCTCGTGCGCCTCGGCATCCACCACCACCGGCCGCTCGCCGAGTACGACGATGCGATCGGCGGCGATCGGCTGATCACGGCGAACGTGCCGCCCATGCTCGCGCTCCCGACGACGGCGGGGACGGGCAGCGAGGTCGGCTGCTCGGGTGTCGTGACGCTCGATGCGAACCACAGAAAAACCGTGATCTTCTCGCCGCACCTGCTCGCGAACGCGGCGATCATCGATCCGGAGCTCACGCGAACGATGCCGGCGTTTCTCACGGCCGCGACGGGCATCGACGCGCTTACGCATTGCCTCGAGGCGTACGTCGCGAAGGGGGATCACCCGATGGCGGACGGCATCGCGCTCGAGGGGATCCGGCTCGTCGGGCGTTACCTCGAGCGGGCCGTGAAAAACGGCGACGACCTCGAGGCGCGCGGCGGCATGATGAAGGCGGCCATGATGGGCGCGGTCGCGTTCCAGAAGGGGCTCGGCGCTTGCCACTCGCTGGCGCATCCGCTCTCGAGTGAACACGGCACGCACCACGGTTTGGCGAATGCGCTTTGCCTGCCGGCGGTCTGCGCCTTCAACGCGGAGGTTGCGGGGACGCGGCTCGCCGAGGTCTCGGTCCTGCTCGGCGGCGAGGCGAGCCCGGCCGGATGTGTCGAGGCCGTACGCCGGCTGCGCGAGCGCACTGGCTTGCCGGGGGCCCTCGGACAGGCGGGCGTGCCGCGCGAGAACCTCGACCGGCTCGCAGATCTCGCCTTCCAGGATGCCTGCCACCAGTCGAACCCGCGCGTCTGCTCGCGGGACGACCTCCGCGCGCTGTACGAGGCCTCTTTCTGAGCCTTTGACACGCGCGCCTCCTCTGCGACGCGAGGTCTTCGTGGTCCCTCCGCGTCCCTCGCGTCGCACCTCCACTTCGCAGCCCAACCTCCTGAAATCATGATCGAAGTGGGCCTCGGCCGGTGCGAAAAGCCCGAGGTGTTCTACCCCCCTGCTCGTCATGATTTTACGGCCCTTGCGTACTCTGGCGGATTCTTCCGGAATGCGTTAGGAGTCGAGGCGATGGTCCCAACCATGGCCCAGGATCGCGTCGGATCCGTAAAACCGGTCACCTGCCGCATGTTCGAGACTCCGCTCATCGAGCGGTTTTCCCGCATCCACCCGGCAACGCCGTTCGTGTTCTGGCTTCCCGTTTACGCCTATCTGACCTTCCGCGCGTACGAGAACGGCGTGGGGCTCTTCACGGGGCTATCGCTCGGTTTGCTCGGCCTTTTCGTGTGGACGCTCTCCGAGTACGTGCTGCACCGCTGGGTCTTCCACTACGTCGGGCCGCGGCTCTGGCAGCGCCGGGTGCATTTCATCCTGCACGGCGTCCATCACGACTTCCCGCAGGACGCGGATCGGCTCGTCTTCCCGCTCGGGGCGAGCATCCCGCTCGGCCTTTCGTTTTACCTGCTCTTCCGCGCCCTCATCGGTTCGGTGCTCGCCGACCCGCTCTTCACGGGCTTCGGCCTCGGCTACCTCGCCTACGACGGCACCCACTACGCCATCCACCACTTCCGGATGAGCTCACGCTGGGGCAAGTGGATCAAGCGCCACCATATGGTCCACCACCACACGGGCGCCCACGCGCGCTGGGGCGTGTCGTCGCCGCTGTGGGATTACGTGTTCGGGACGATGAAGTCCTCCTGAAGACGTCCCCGCCATAACTCCCCCCCGTGGAACGGGCCCTGCTGGAAGGGCCACCATGGGTCGAAGAGGTGGGCGTTGTGTGCGCGGCAACAAACACGTCCAAAAAGAACGGACACCTCCTCCGCCGGACATCGCGCTCGACCCGATCGAGGGGCTGATCGACCGGGCGCGGAAGCTCCGGCGGCGGGGTGAACCACGGAGCGCGATCGTGCTGCTCCGACACGCGTGCTCGCTCGACGAGTGGCGCGCGCGCACGTTCACGATCCTCGGCGCGCTCCTGTCGGAGGAAGGTCACCGGGAGGAGGCCGCAAAGGCGCTGACCCACGCGCGCTGGCTGCGGCAACGAGCCGGCGAGGGATCACGCGCGGCGGTGACGGCGCGGCTCTTGGAAGAGGCGCTCTCCGCGCGGCGCTAGGAAGCGGCGCGGACGGGGCGCAAGGCGCCTACGTGGAACGAGCGGAGGGTGTTGCGGCCGCAGAAGGGGCAGGCCCACCCGATGTCGAAGCGCTCGCCCGAGGCCCCGATGCTGTGGGCAGGGGCGGTCTCGCGCGTCTGCCCGCGCGACGCGGTTCCGGCGACGACGTGGTGTTTTTCGTCGAGCGTCGCAAGCAGGATCGCCTGGCACTCGCATCGGCTCTGCACGCTGAACTGGCTCATGAATCTCCCGCACGGGCCGAACCGCCCCGGACATCGTGATCGCGTGGCGGCTTTGATTCGCCCGCGGCGCTTATAAAGCGAGCCGGGATCCGGCTCAAGGAAGATACGCTCGCCCGCGGGCTGGGTCTTCGATCCGGGAGGGGTGGGAATATGGGGGAGCGTGGCCGGTTCCGTGCGGCGATGACCGAAACAAAAACGGACGGCGGGGCGCGATCCCGTCGAATCCTGGTGGCGAGGGATCCGCGTCTCTCGACGTGTGATGCGCTCGTCCAGGGGGTGGAGTCGTTGATCGACGACCTCGAGCTCACCGAGGCGTACTCGGTAGAGGCGGCGCGCTCCTGGGCGAAAAGCGGGACGTTCGATCTGTGCCTGGTTTGTCTGGATCTGCCGCCTGCGCCGCGGGGCGGGGCGAGGCTCGCGAAGGAGCTCTGCTCGCGGGGTCAAAGGGTCGTGCTCATCACGCGGAGCTTGCGATGGCTCCCGGCCGACGAGCTCGAGCTCCGCGCGTTGCCCTGGATCGTGCCCGAGGCAAACCCGGCGCGTGTGCTCGAGCTCCTGCAGGAAGGCGCCGCGCCTTTGGCCTCGCAGGGCCGCGGGGGACCGGCCAAGACGCTCCCCGGCGCGCCTCGCGAGAGGCCCGCGGCGAACGAGACCTAGAACCTCTTCAAGGCGAGCCCACGGGCAAAAACTCGATGGACTGGACCGTCACCGTGCCCGGTCCTTCGAGGCCGATGAAGAGCTCGCCGTCTTCCTTCGGGTTCGCGTCCAGGCTACGGCCGCCCTCGAGCGAGAGCGTGCGGATCCTGCTGCGTTCGCCGGCGGCGCCGCGGATCGCGAGGTAGAGGTGGCCCGTGGGGCTGCCGAGGGTGAGTTTGTCGCCGTCGCCCGACGCGCAACGGAACGAGCCCTTGCCGGCGAGGGCGCCCTTCGGGTGGATGGTGCAGCTCGTCGTGAGCTCGGGCTCGCTCGGCGCCTCGGCGCGGGCAGCGGCGATCACGGCGTTCTGACGCACGAGCTCCACGTCGTCGAGCTCGACGGCGCCGGCATCACGAGCGCCGATCCCCAGGTAAAACCCGCTCGACCCAGGCGTGGCCGTGAGCGTGGCCGTCTGGTTTCCCGCGCCCGCGGCGACGCGGAAGGTGGACGTCGTCTCGAGCGCGTCGGGATCCTCGAGCGAACGAAGGGCGACGTAAAGCTCGCCGGCCTGAGCCGCGCGGTACTTGAACCGAACGGTGAGCTCGTCGCCAGGCGCGATGAGCGGGAGAGCCGCGGGCGCGAACGAGCCGAAGACACGCACGCGAAGGCGAACCCTCGAAGCACGAAGCTCTTCGGCGCCGCCACGGAGCGCGTCGTGCGTGCCCGCAGCGTTCGACGTGACGGTGACGTTGCCGCCGGAGCTTGCGAAGGAGAGCCCTGCGCCCTCGATGCGGGCAAGCGCCTCGCCGCGGATCTGCTTCTTCGTGGGTTTTCCAGGAGGCGCGGCGCCGTCGCTGTTCGTCGTGGCCGTGGTGCCGTCGAGCTTGCCGGCGATCACGGCGACCTGCGCGCGGAAACGAGCGACGTCGTCGTTGTTCAGGAACTTGCGTGCATCCCAGACGTCGATGAGCGCCTTCATGAGGCCCGCGAGGCGCTGATCCTCGGCGGCGTGATCGGCCGGCTTCGTCTTGCACGCGTTGTACGATTCGCAGAGCGCGACGCGGCGATCCTTCAAGGTAGCCGCGAGATCGGCGGCGGCGCGGATCGCGGCGATACGTTCTTCGGCGCCGCGGCTCGCGCCGGCGAGCTTGAGGGAGCTCGAGACGTCGAAGGCGCCGAAGTCGTCGGCGATGTCGGCGCAGCTCTCGCGCGGGATCGTGCCGATGGGATCGGGGCACTCGACCTCGGGGCTCGCCGCCGCCGTGCCGCCGGCCGAGGTCTGGGGGCCTCCGCAGCCAGCCGTGGACACGGGGGCGAGGAGGGAGGAGAGGAGCGCTGCCGCGAAAAAGCTGGGACGAGCGGGACGCACGGGCAGCGAAGGTAATACAGGTCGAGCGCAGGCGGGGCCCGGGCGTGCGGATCACCAAAGCCGAGCCGGAGCCCGTCGTCGACCGGGGCGGAAAAAGCGGGGAGCGCGGCGGGTCTTGCCAAGCACCGGCGAATTGGCTAAACATGCGTTCGCAGTTCGCGGGACTAGCTCAGTTGGTAGAGCATCAGCTTCCCAAGCTGAGGGTCGCGAGTTCGAACCTCGTGTCCCGCTCCGATGAGTAGAAACGCTGCCTGACCAACAGCAGCGGTAAACAGCACGGCGGCTTCGGCCGCCGCGCTGCTTTTGTGCCCCGAGAAAAGCCGGGACCACGCGCCACGACGCGTGATGGCGCGCTCGAGCATCGAAGCGCCTGTCCGCAGTCGCGGAGCGGGGGCGCGCGAGGATGCACCAGGGACAGAGGGTGGCGTGGAACGCCGCCTTGATGATCGCCAAGCAAGCCATCATGGCGGTGCTGAGCGTCATCTACGTGGGGTACCTCGCGCGTCGACTGGGCGTCGCTGCGTGGGGTGAGCTCCAGGCGTCGCTCGCGATCACCACGATGGCCGCCGTGGTCGCGGGCCTCGGGGTGCGAGGGTATCTCGCGCGCGAGATCGCCGTGAGGCCAGAGCTCGGGCCGCGGCACCTCGGCTCGGCGCTCATCGTGCGTGGGGCGATGGGCGCGACGACGTTGCTCTGCGCCGCGGGGATCACGGTGGCGACACGCTCGGGCACGGGCGCGTGGCTCGTGATCATCGCGGCGGCCTCGCAGTTCGCGACGGTCCTCTACACGACGATGTGGCTGAGCTTCGAGGCGCACGAGCGCTTCCAGTACATCCTCTACGTCGAGCTCGGCGCGCGGGTCTTCGTCATCGCGCTCTCGTTCGTGCTCGTCGCGGCGGGTTTTGGGGTCCTCGCGGCGGCAGGGGCGCTGGCGCTCGGCAACGCGATCGAGCTCGCGCTCACCTACCACTTCCTGCGGACGCGCCTCTACCAGCCAAGGCTCGAGGTGGGGCTTCGGGAGCTCGCTTCGATCGCGAAGAAGAGCCTGCCCTTCGGGCTGATCGGCGCGTTGCTCGGGGTGATCCGGCAGGCCGATCGGGTGATCCTGCGCTGGCTCGACGGCGAGTCGGCCGTCGGCGTCTTCAGCGCGGCGTGGGTGCTCGTCGAGCAACTCGAGCTCATCTCCGATCTCGTGCTCGGCGCCGCGTTCGCAGCCGGGATGCGGCTTTACGCGCACGACAAGGTCGGGTTCGTGAAGCTCTTCCGGACGGCGATGGTCGTCGCGACGGCGCTCGGATTGCCGCTCGCGGCAGGGGTTTGTCTGGTCGCGGAGGACGTGGTCGCGCTCGTCTACGAGGGCCGCGATTTCGCGGGGACGTCGAGCGTGTTGCGTGTGCTCGCGTGGCACGTGCCGGCGACGTTCGCGTTCCAGGTCGCGGCGCTGCCGCTGCTCGCCTCCAAGCGGGAGGGAAAACTCGGCGCGGTGCTCGCGCCGGCGCTCGTCGCGAACGTGGCGCTCGACATGTGGCTCGTGCCGAAACACGGAGCGCTCGGGGCGGCGGTGGCGGCGCTCGTGGTGGGCGTGGGCATGCTCGTCGCGACGGGGGCCTTCGCGCTCCGCTACATGCGGCAAGCGCCGCTCGGGCGACTCGGAGGGGCCGCGCTGGCGACGGGGATCATGACGCTGGCCGCGGCGCTCGCGTTACGCACGCTCGGGCTCTGGGCCGCGGTCGTGGCGGGCGCGATCACGCACGTGGCGCTGCTCGTCGCGCTCCGCGTCGTGACGCTCGCAGAGATGCGCGCGCTCGCCCGACGCAAGCCTGACAAAAGCCGCGAAGCCACGGCGACGTGAGGCACGAAGGCGAGGACGGTCTTCGTGCGTTCGCGCGAGAACGAGCGTTTGTCCACGCGCGGATCCCCCCCGCGGACGAAGCCGCATCGGCCCGAACATCCCGTGTTGTCCCGCGACATTCTTGGACCTCAAACGAGCAAGCGAGCACACGAATCAAGCTGGCGAGCGGGGGAGCTTGCGCCAAGATGGACCCGTGGCGGAGGGGGGTGAGCTCAACGTGCGACCAAGGCGGAGGCGCGATCGCAGCCTGACGCGCGTGCGCACGACGGACAGACGCTCGCGCGCGGCGTTAGCGACGACGATGTCGACCTCGGCGAGGTGGCCCTTCCCCGCGACGAAGCCGGCGGCGCGACGCGGGAGCAAGCCCGAGCGGCTGCCGATGGGCGCGGGGGGCTACGAGCTCGTCGAGCAGCTCGGCAGCGGAGGCATGGCCGAGGTCTTCCTCGCTCGGCGGCGAGGGCTCTACGCCATCGAGCACACCGTGGTCGTGAAGCGGCTGCGCGACGAGTTCCGCGGCGCGCCGTCGGTGGTGAAGATGTTCGCGTGGGAGGCGTGGATCTCGGCCCGCCTCTGTCACCCGAACATCGTCCGTTTTTACGATTTCGTCTCGCACCGCGGGCGGGAGCACCTCGTGCTCGAACACGTGCGAGGTCCCGATCTGGCGACGCTCGGTCGGACCCTCACGGCGACGAAACGCGTGTTCCCCTTCCGCGCGGTGATCGAGGTCGGCGCCGGGGCCGCCCGCGCGCTCGCGCATGCCCACGCGCTCGAGGACGACGAGGGCGTGCCCATCGGCCTCGTGCACCGCGACGTGAGCCCGCAGAACATCCTCGTGTCGATCGAAGGCGAGATCAAACTGATCGATTTCGGCGTGGCGAAGACGACGAGCGCGCACGTTCCGCGTGACACCGCGCCCGGGCTCGTGAAGGGGAAATTGGGGTACATCGCGCCCGAGCACCTGCGAGGGCAGCCGCTCGACGCGCGCGGGGACGTCTACGCGCTCGGCGTCGTCCTGTTCGAGATGCTAGCGGGCCGTCCGCTCTTCCGGCGCGGTGCGGACGTGGAGATGATCCGGCAGGCGCTCGAGCTTCCGATCCCGTCCCTCGCGGCGCTGCGGCCCGACTGTCCTCCCGCGCTCGAGGCCGTCGTGCAGCGCGCGCTCGCGCAGGATCCGCGCGATCGGTTCGAGAGCGCGTCGGCGATGGAGCAGGCGCTCTGCGCGGTGGGCGCGGAGCTCGCAGACGAGAACGCGGGGCCGACGCTCGCGGAGCTCTCGCGCGAGGTCTACGAGGCGGAAGACGACATGCACGCGCCGGACACGATCCCGCGGCCGAGCGCGACGCGGCCGACGACGTCCCCGGCGAGGTCGGCGCCCGAGGACGAGCGCGCCGAGGAAGACACGCGTCCCGAGGGCGTGCTCCGGCGTGCGTATGGGTCGACGGAGTCTGCCGAGATCAAGTCGGCGACGAGCGCGTGCTGCGACGTGACGCGGCCCGAGGGGCCTCCCTCGATGATGGAGGAGCCAAAGACGATCCCCGCGGCTCCAGATCAGCATCCCCGCGCATTGTTTCCGCGCATCATGCCGATCTTGCTCGCGTTCGTGATGGGTGTGCTCGTCGCGGCGGCCGCGCGTTCAGGCTCGCCGCCGGGCGGGATCACCCCCGCGCGCGACGCGACCCCCGCGGAGACCATGTCGCGGAGCGCCGACACGACGAACGGTTTGTACTCCAAAGAATGAAGCGCGCCCCGCGCGGGGTTCGTCCCGTCGCGGGGCGCGCGTGCTCCTAGGCGGTACGACGCCTCGTGGCCACGTTGTAGAGCGCCAGGATCAGGACCGCGCCCACGATCGACATGATGAATCCACCGGTCGACTGGTACGTCGGGTACATCCCGAGCACGCGTCCGAGGAAGCCTCCGAGCAGCGCGCCGCCGATGCCGAGCAGCACCGTGATGATGAACCCTCCGGGCTCACGCCCCGGCGTCAGGAGCTTCGCGATGACGCCAACGATGAGACCGAACAGAATCCAGAGCAGAATCGACATGCCCTCCTACCTCCCTCTCGCGCGGAAGGCGCGGCGCATCGAACATGCCGCGCAGGCGGGGATACGCCGCGAGGACGTCCGCCCGCATGCACTCGTTGCAGGCTGCGTGCCGTGCTCTGCGTGCACGCCGCCGCAGCCGATCGGAGCTCAGGTTTCGCGTGGCTCTTCGTCGATGTCGTGATCGGGCGGATCACAAGCGGGCGTGCCCTGCGTTCCGCACGCGGGTGCATCCCCTGGGCTCGTCGGACCGCCGTGCCCGGGGCCATACCCGTGCGACGAGCCGTATCCTTGATCGGCCTCCTCGCCACGCGCGCGCCCGCGCCCCCCGCTTGCCACGCGTCGCTTCGACGAATGCGCGCGCATCTGGATCTCGTACGCGCCCGCCGGCAGGACGTCGCCGACGAGCTCCGCGCCGCAAGCGCAACGTGCAGCGGCCGTGGCGCCCTCGGCCGCGACGACGAGGAAAACCCGGCTGCACTGGGGACAACGGAACACGTGCCCCATCGAGGGGCTCGGCGCTCCTTCGACGACGGCCCCGTGCGCGGCGTGCTGCGCGAGGGCCTTGCCTTCCGATCCTGGAATCGAGCGACGGGTCGTGCTGGACATGAGGCACCAGGGTTCAGCACGTCCGGTGCCATCCCCGTCGTGCGGAGGTCTCACGGCGCGCGGAGATCTTTTCTTTTTTTCACCTTCACCGCCTCGCGCGGGAAGAAGGATGAGCGTTCGCCACGAGGCGCGGTTCCACGGGCACACGCAGTTCCGTGAC